>CAYZBC010000550.1:0-2521 GCA_964476535.1 uncultured Maribellus sp. | reverse complement strand
ATTGTTTTTTTCGATTTTAATAATTCTAATTCATGCTGAATGTTGCTTTCAACTAGCAGCGTATAAATCTTTTCAAAAGTATCTGCGTTTAATCCACTTTTAGTTGCCCAGTTTTTTCGCTGAAGTATTACCTGGTCTTTTCTTTCCTACGCAATTACTGCATCTTTATCGTTCTTAAACCGAACAATCTCTTCTACATATTTATGTCTTTCAGAAAAAAGGGAAATAATATGTTCGTCAATTTTGTCGATTTCGTGTCTTACCTCTTTTAACGACAGACAATCTTTTGGATTTTAAAAACCCATAAATTTGATAATTTAAATCCTTATAAATCAATTCACTGTTCGATACAAATAAAGCAATAAATGATAAAAATTAATAATGAATTGAAATATTTATGTCAATTATTATTAGAATTTAAAATGAATATCGATAATATTATTTCAATTTAATATTTTGCGCGTCTTTTAATTTGATTCTTATTATGGCAGGTAAAACAAATTAATTAGCATCAAATTCAACATGAATTGTTTATGAACATTTTATTGTTGAGATTTTGTTACAAATGCTTAACATGTGAGAGTCTTAAGTACGGAATTGTTGATTGAATAACTATCTTTGCAACTCTTTTTTAAAAAGAAGAAGAAGGTTCGAAGACATTAGTCGGAAGACCGAAGAAAATAGATGGAAATACTTCTGTCTTCCGACTTCGGATTTTCAACCAAATTTCTTCGAATAAATTTCAGATAAGAAGAAATAGATTACTAAAGGAGGAATTTAAATAGAGGTTCATGATACATATTACACTTCCTGATAATAGTGTTAAAGAATTTGAAGCAGCAGTTAATGGATATGAAATTGCAAAGTCGATTTCGAACAGCTTGGCAAAAGATGTTTTATCGGTTTCGGTTAATGGCGAAGTTTGGGATTTATCGCGAAAAATAGAAAGCGATGCAGCTATAAAATTGCACACTTGGCAAAACCGAGAGGGGCAAGAAACATTCTGGCATTCGTCGGCGCATGTTTTGGCTGAAGCCATTGACTTTTACTTTCCGGGAACAAAATTTGGCATTGGTCCAACGGTTGATACCGGGTTTTATTACGATGTAGATTTGCCGGAAGGCAAAGTGCTTTCGGAAAAAGATTTGAAAAAAATTGAGCAAAAAATGCTTGAATTGGCACGTCGGAAAAACGAAATTACTCGCTCTGAAATTTCTAAAGCCGATGCTTTGAAAATGTTTACGGATAAAAACGATGAACTGAAACAAGAACTTATTAGCGAATTGGAAGATGGAACAATTACTTTGTACAGTCAGGGTAATTTTACCGATTTATGTCGTGGTCCACACTTGCGAAATACCAGCTATATAAAAGCAATAAAACTTACAGCAATTGCCGGCGCATATTGGCGTGGCGACGAAAAGAATAAAATGCTTACCCGCGTTTATGGCGTTACTTTTCCGAAACAGAAAATGTTGGAAGAGTATCTTGTTATGATGGAAGAGGCAAAAAAGCGCGACCATCGGAAAATTGGAAAAGAGATGGATTTGTTTGCATTCTCTGAAGCGGTAGGACAGGGGCTTCCGTTGTGGCTTCCAAAAGGGGCACAACTAAGAATGCAATTGGAAGATTTTCTAAAAAAAGTACAGAAAAAATATGGTTACGTTCAGGTAATTACTCCACATATTGGCAATGTAAATTTGTACAAAACTTCAGGACATTACGAGAAATATGGTAAAGATTCATTTCAACCTATTTCAACTCCGGTAAAAGGTGAAGAGTATTTATTGAAACCGATGAATTGCCCACACCATTGCGAGATTTATAAAGTTCGCCCAAAATCGTATAAAGATTTACCTATTCGAATGGCAGAATTTGGAACGGTTTATCGTTATGAGCAAAGTGGCGAATTACATGGATTAACACGTGTTCGTAGTTTTACCCAGGACGATGCACATATTTTTTGTCGCCCTGACCAATTAAAAGAGGAATTCAAAAAAGTAATCGATATAATTTTCATAATTTTTAAGGCTTTGAGTTTTGAAAATTATACTGCGCAAATTTCATTACGCGATCCAAAGAAACCTGAAAAGTATATTGGGTCGCCTGAAAATTGGGACAAAGCCGAACAGGCGATTATTGAAGCATGTGAAGAAAAAGGTTTAAGTACAATTACTGAATTGGGTGAAGCAGCTTTTTATGGGCCGAAACTTGATTTTATGATTAAGGATGCAATTGGTAGAAGTTGGCAGCTTGGAACCATTCAGGTAGATTATAATTTACCTGAACGTTTTGAACTGGAGTATATTGGAACCGATGATAACCGACACAGGCCTATTATGATACACCGTGCACCGTTTGGTTCAATGGAGCGATTTGTTGCTGTTTTAATCGAACACACAGCCGGTAAATTCCCACTTTGGTTGACACCTGAACAAGCGGTAATTTTACCGATTAGTGAAAAGTATAATGATTATGCAAAAAAAGTTTCAGATTTTCTAAATATTTCCGATATTCGCAC
>CAYZBC010000549.1:0-2535 GCA_964476535.1 uncultured Maribellus sp. | reverse complement strand
TTTTATAATTGGAAAAATTATATATCCATTATTTATGGACTGTGAACGGTTACTTAAATTAAATAAAAAAGGGCTGTTCCTTCCCGGGGGTACCCCCGGGAAGGAACAGCCCGGAGCCCTGATTTTGTATCCATAATTTTTCATTTTTTCATCATCTTTTTTGTTTCCCTTATCCTGTATGATTCACCATTCATATTCACAAGGTGTGCTTTATGAGTTAATCTGTCGACCAAAGCTGCGGTCAATACTGCATCGCCAAATATCTCTTCCCAACGCTCAAAACCCAGGTTGGTGGTAATGATGGTAGATTTTCTTCCCGCTCTTAAAGACAGATGGCTAAAAAGCATTTCTGCCCCTTCTCTGTCGAATGATATGTAACCAAACTCATCACATATAACAAGGTCATATTTTTCAAACCTTATTTCCATTTGGTGCAGTGTCCGCCCGGAGTGAGATTCCCTGAGTTGTGTAAGCAAACGGTGTATGGTGGTAAAATACACTTTGTAGCCCTGCATGCAGGCCTTTAGTCCTAAACCAGTTGCGATATGGGTTTTTCCTGTTCCCGGGTTTCCGGCTAATATGATATTTTGACCGGCAGGTACAAAATCAAGCCGCTCCAGCATGGGCAGTTTTTCGGCTGCATCTTGCGGGAGCATAGCACGTTCAAGGTCATGGAGGTACATTTTGGCAGGAAACCCTGCTTGCCTGATTTGTGCCTTTTTACGGTTTTCAAGGCGTGTTTCGTATTCTTTCTCCATTAATCGTAGCAAGAAAGTTTCGTAATCAGCCCTCTCTTTTGCAGCCTCTTTTGCTGTTTCTTCAAAGTCGCGCCTAAACACGGGCAACCTTAGTTCTTTACTGTACCTTGTGATTTGTTCTTTTATTTCTTTTTGCATTTTATTTTCTTATTGTGTTAACAACCAAATAAGTTTGCCACCTGCTGTAGCTGTTTTTTTGCCATAATCATAATTTCGTTGCTACCAGGGTGCATTGTTTCTTGCAAGGCATTTTTATTGCCCAAAATGGCTGTTATCTTTTCCGTTTCAACACCTTGCGGGCAAGTCATGGTTATCCTGGATACTGCAGTTTCAAGTTCCTCCCCGCCAACCCGGTGCTTCTGGCAATAATGCAACAGGTCGATAAAGTCGCGTTGGTTATTGGCATAAAACTGCCCATACAATTGCTTCAGGTAGTTACTACGTGACAGTGCCACACTCCCTTGTAGCGCCCCGGGCTTTTTGTGAAAAGTACTCAAATAATGTTCTATGGAGATAATCCATTGATGGTTGCCATAATCCCTGACATGGGTAGCTACAAGCTCATTTTCATGATAAAACTCGATTTTATGGCTAAATACTTTTGCATCTATAAAATGCCCCACAAGGTTATCTGGAACAGAATAACGGTTGCAACGATAACTGACCGTGGCGTATTTGTCTGCCCGTAACTGTATGGCCTCTGAACAGGCCAACGGGCCAGGGGATTGCCACAGTTCCTCCTTTTCGGCTGCAAACATATCCATTGCCGTTTTGCCCGTCAATTGTTGCCGGGTATTGTTTAACTTTTTAATTACTGTATTAAGATATGTTATTGCCCCTTCCAAAGTTTCAAAATTACTTTTAACGCCAAATGCTTTTCGCCTGATGTACTCAACACTTCTCTCGACATGCCCTTTTTCGTTGCCACGATAGGCATTGCAAAAACGGTGAGAAAACTGATAATGCCCTTTCAACTGGAGCAATGCCTGTGTGGGTTCTTTTTCATATGGTCCGACAAATTTTGCTACAGCAACACGCATGTTGTCATAAATCATCTGGTGATAAACCCCACCGGTATGCGAAAAGAATGAAACATGGGACTCCAAAAAGGCCAGCGTATCCTGCCGCTGATAAATGGAAGCGTACCTGTAATTACTGTAAGCTGATGTAAAAACGGCAAGGTTCAACCGCACCAGCTGCCCTGCGATGGTGAGCTTTATCTCGCCCCAGTCAAACTCGCAACTGGTACCCGGTAAATATTCCTGACGAATAAAAGCTTCTTTATTTGATACTTTGCCTTCCTGCTCACGGATATAGTTACACACGGTTGTATATCCGATTTGGTAACCCATGTCATGAAGGGCTTCCAATATATCAATCTTTTTAAGTACCTGCTTGCGCAGGCCATGCCTGAGTTTATGCTTATTCTCTTCAACCATTTTGTCGATGGCTGCTTGTATATCACGCGTGAGCCGTAGCTTCCCCCGGGAACCACTTTGATAAACCAGTGTTTTGGATAAATACCCGCTTAAAGATGCTTTCTCATTTGGAGATCCGCGCAGGTGGGATTCATAGTCAAATAAATATTTACAAACCGTTTTTCGGCTAATCTGAAGCTCACGGGCTATTGTTCGTTGACTTTTCCCTTCACGCTGGCTCTGGATTATGATCTCTTGTTTTGTATACATACTAATCATTTTTTAGGAACGAATAAATCGTCCGGTTATGAAATAGTGGTATACTTTTCGATTAATACATGGGGTACTTCCTAATTAAT
>CAYZBC010000548.1:0-2537 GCA_964476535.1 uncultured Maribellus sp. | reverse complement strand
AGTCAGTGAACAACCATATTCCTCACAACGTCCGCCTGTATCACTACAATAATCAGATTCTGTACTGCAAGTGCAAGTACCTCTTAAAGTGTTTAATGTAATTTCATTTATATCAAAAATAACTTGAGAATACTGTTTTTCAGTAATACATAAAGAATTCACAATGAAAAAAACCTCTGATTGATTCCAAAGAAGAACATCATTAGCATAAGATTTCCAATCATCTTCAAATTCTTTTCGATACAAAAATTCTACCGAATCTAATTCTATGGCAAAATAATCATTCGAAATATGTTCAACCAATCTTTCAACATGAACTATTTCTTCAAAATTATATTCTTTAATCTCTACAACTGAATCTAATTTCTCCAACCAAAAATCCCTTTTCTTATCTGCCGAAAAACTTCGATAAATTGCCTTTTGCAATACAATATCATATTCTAAAAATTCAGTTAAGTCAATTTTAGAGAATTCAATCACTCCTGATTTAACAATTGCGTTGATTTCGGGATCGCAGGAAAACATCAATTCCTCCTTTGTGCATGAAAAGAAGGTCAAACTCAGGATAAAAATATAAATTTGATTTTTCATATAAAATAATTATCTATACATAGAATTACAAATTAAACAATTATTTTAATAGAATTACATAATTACATATAATGTTTTTTATTATACCTAATGTAAATAGTTACAAATCCAATTCCCACAATAAATGAATAGATATATTTAAAATACCTTTCCGCTAAAAAAAAAGTATCTTCTAACAAAACATTATCAATTGAATTTCTTATTTCTGGCACTAGAAATCTTTCCTCTCCAACTACTACAATTAAAGCGATAATGATTATAATAATCCATCTTGGACTTAGGGGCTTTCGCTCAAACAGCCACTTTGCGGGTTTATGTAGGAAATAAAGGGCAACAATTATTGAAATCAAAAGAGCATAAATCAGATTAAAAAATACCATAACATTTTTAATATTTGACTCAACATCACCATTGTAATAATCTAACCAAAGAAGTAAAAGTCTATTTGAGCAAAGAATAAGATTGTAAAAAAACATAAAAAGAATAGCTCCACTAAATAACAACACAATCTTTTTCAACTGGAAGTTATCTTCGTTGAGGGTTTGCATCTCTTCTCCCCAATCCTTTCTGTCGCCAAACCTCATTCGTGCAACGGCAAATGCCTCTTCCTCAGATAATTTTTTTTCTAAAAGTTCATCAATAGAATCAAGGATATGACTTTTAAGCTCTTCTTTGTCCGCCGGGGTTACTTCCTTTTTCGAAAAGTTTGATTTCTCCCACTGTTCAAAAGCAGTACTTAAATCGAATTCGTTTGAGGCGTCCATAATCCACTTAGAATATTTTGCATTAATGCCCAATCCTCTTTTGATTCTTCCAAAGCTACATTACCCTTTGCTAATACTTTATAATATTTTCTGGGTCTGTCAAATTGTTTCACGTTCCAATACGATTTAATGTATTTTAAAGCTTCCATCTTTTTTAAAACCGGATAAAGACTTCCCTCTTTCCATACAATTCTACCTCCGGAAAGCTCCTTAAGCTTTTTCATAATTTCATAACCATATGTATCGTCATCTTGGAGGATCGATAAAATTATTGGAATTGAGGACGCCCCCATCAATTCTTTTGGAATTTTTCTCATATTATTGAATATTTTAATTTAAATAAATAGAGTTTCAATATAGTATTGTATTTTATTGTATTATACAATCTTGTCTCATAAAGATAACATTATATATAAGAGAAGATAATGTTTAATATTTTTCTATATTTATATACTACAAAAATACAATTCACATTTGAAATAAAAAATTAGAATAAAAGATTATCTGATTAAATTGCTTGAAAATGACAAGTTGGGAGCTTATTATTTATTTTTTTGATTAAATGTTATTTCAATTGGTGAAGATCAGAACTGCAAGGATTTATTTCTTATTGTTTTTTATGACATATTTTTTGTAAAAAAGAATACGAAATTAGTTACCTTATTATTTCTATGTATAAAGTATGGCTTTCTGTTTTAGAAGTTAAATACAAAAAAAGTCTCCTGATTTCTCGGAAGACTATTTTTCATTTCAATTATTTTTTTCTATTACTTTTCTTTTTTTTGCATTTCTGCGTTTTTTTGGTTTTTCAGTTATTACTTCTTTAGGAATTTCAGTTTCAACATTTTCTTCAACTTCTTTCAGAACGGAAACATAAGCGGTGTGTGTGGGTCCAAATTTATCAGGTTGTTGCATTCTGGCTACTTCCAGTGTGATGTACTCGTTGCTTTCAAATTCGTGTTTGTGTTTTAAAATTTCTTCCACTTTTAGAGTTACTCTTACAATGTCCATGTTTTCAACCTGAGTTCCTTTTTCGATGTAATTTTTTTTGTAAGATTTTATCTCATAGTATTAATTATTTTAAAGGTATTCGATAGAACTCGCTTATTCAATTCGTTTATGTGAATAGTTATTCATGGCTCGTTTCATGATAATTATTTTTAAAGTTAAAATTATGCAGAT
>CAYZBC010000547.1:0-2566 GCA_964476535.1 uncultured Maribellus sp. | reverse complement strand
AATAAAAAACTTTTTTGGTAATAAGTTAGGAAGACCTGAAATTTTTAATCGTTTTGGAGATAATTTCGTTGTGTTTGATTTTATTAGACCAGAAGTTGCAGGAAAAATTGTTCAGAAAAATTTAAGCGTTATAAAAGACAATTTGAAGAAATTGAGAAACATTTCTCTAGAATTCGATGATGCTTTTGTAAATGATTTCGTAGAAATTTGTGCAAAAGATAATTTAGAAATGGGTGGTAGAGGTATTGTAAACCGCATTGAAACTTTCATTAAGAATGGACTGACAAATTTTATGTTTAAATCAAAAAAGATGACGAATTGCACAATCAAAATTAGAATGCTAAACAAGGAAATAATCTTTGAATGAACTGGCAACTAAATAAAATACAATTTCCTGTTTACAATCTTGGAGAAGGAACCCGAATTGGGATTTGGGTTCAGGGATGCAACTTGGGCTGTAAAGGTTGTTTGAATCAAGCTATTTGGGGAATGACTGGTGGGAAAAGCATTTCTTTACTAGATGTTTTCAATTGGATTTTCTCTCTTCAAAATGATTTTGACGGCATAACCATTTCGGGAGGCGAACCTTTTCAGCAATACGAACAGTTAATTACTTTTCTTCATTTGGTTAAGACAAAAACAAAGCTAAATATTTATTGCTTTTCAGGTTACTACCTTAAAGAATTAATTGAATTATTTCCCGACAAACTATTTTTGAAATACATTGATACACTTGTTGATGGCAGATATATTGAAGAACAGCATGAAAACTCAAACCTAAAAGGTTCAACCAATCAGACCATCTACAAGATTGTTAATGGAGTTCCAATAGTTGAGAATAAAACAGAAGTTTTAAATAAGTGGTCGGTAAAAGTTCGACATGATAATCAAATTTACATGGCTGGCATTCCCAAAAAAGGTGAGTTAAGAGATTTATGCAGTGAGTTATTAAAAAAAGGAATAATAAAACAATTCAGATAGTATGTTTAAAATAGTTTGCCCTAATTGCGAGAAAGAAAATCTATTTCAGTCAAGAAATAATACTCCGACCGAATGCTCTTTTTGTTGGGAACAAATACCGCAAGGAGTTCAAATAGTTGAGCAAAAAGAAAGCAGAGAAATTCCTGGACTAACAATCATTTATCAAATCACTCAACAGCGAATTGAAATTTCAACTTTCCACAAAGTCATTTTGGGAAGAGAATATTTTGGTGCAAATGTTTTTTCCCAAATTCTTTTCAATGGGAAACCAGTTGTAAGCAGAAAACATTGTTCAATTGAATTT
Organism: uncultured Maribellus sp.; assembly: GCA_964476535.1. Taxonomy (GTDB): domain Bacteria; phylum Bacteroidota; class Bacteroidia; order Bacteroidales; family Prolixibacteraceae; genus Draconibacterium. The sequence continues at coordinate 1,281 of CAYZBC010000547.1, read as the reverse complement.
AAAGATGGGAACTTTTATTTGCTTGACGAAGGTTCAAAAAATGGAACATTTTACGGTGTAAATAAACTGAGTTGTAAAGACTCTCCTCAGTTAATTGAGGACGGAAGCATTTTTCATATTGGAGAAGAACCATTTATTGCTCAAATAAATTATAAAGAAGATGTGAAGCAACAGGAAGGGGGAAAAATTGGAGAGCAGGAAAAAGAAAAAAAAGTAATTCAATACAGATGCAGAGGTTGTGGAAACGACTTTGGTAAATTCACAGATGAATGTCCTAATTGTGAAAAGTATAACAGTTTAATTCCTATCAATGAGTAAAGAAAGTTCATCTTTGAGGAAAAATATATCCCGATTCATTATTGTTATTGGTGCATTAGGTATTGGTCTTCGTTTGTTGGTTAAGGGATTAATTGATGTTGAAAAATTGGCTATTTTTCTTGTGATAGTAATAATTGCAGTAGTAATAGACAGTATTTGGTTCAAACTTATTTTTGCTTTTGCTGGAATAGCTTTCTTCCTTCTCAATTTCACCAATTACGACTTGTCCAAGTTCCAGTCTGCTACTACTTCTGTTGGAGCATTAGTTATAGTTCTATTTGGTATATTTGTAATGCTCGGAGGTATGAGAAAAAGGAAATAGCCTATGATTACAATAGTTGCAATATTTATTCTACTTATTATTGGTATTTATTTTTATGCAAGTGATACAACAAAACATTTTGTCCATTCAATTAATGCATTCTTAAAGATGTTTTTAATAGGTTTAATTTTATTAATCATTTTGATTATTGCTGTTTATACATTAATTAAATATAAAACAATAATATGATAGCTAAGCAGGAATCATACACATTTGCAAGCCGCACATGCTCTAGCAAAAACCAAAGCTTGCAAAAGAGTATGCTCCCCCCAGCCCAAAGAAAAAACAAAAAATCTTTCCTCTCTCTAGAAAATAAAACTTTGCAAACACACAACCTTTCAGACACAAATAGAATGATTTGTATATTAAATTTGAGAATATCTATTGAAAAGAGAAAAAGCCAGTTGGTAACAAAAGCTAAATGCCATACGGGATTCAGTGGGAATTTAACCGTCAGCTCTTCGTATCAACAACGCCAATTCGTCTTTGACGATTGACGGAAAACATGAAATTATGAATAAACGAATTGGCTCAGCGCAAACCGGAAAAGTCGGTGCTTCGAAATCCCGTACAGCACTTAGCCACACCGTTGGCGGTCATGTCAAAAAAATAACCTGAAGCATTATGCAAGAAACAATTGA
>CAYZBC010000546.1:0-2573 GCA_964476535.1 uncultured Maribellus sp. | reverse complement strand
GCAAAAGCTTTTGCCACCGACTGGCGCCTATTCCCTCTGGCATTTACAATCTTGATTCTCACATTTCCTGTAATAAGGTACTATTTGCCTTTTTTTCGCAGGCTAAAGGTAACAACAGCTTACGAATACCTTGAAAAACGTTTCAATTACCAAATTCGGTTTATGGCCAGTTTGCTCTTTATTGTTTTTATGATAGCACGCATGGCAATGGTTCTTTACCTTCCATCTTTGGCATTGTCTGCTGTAACCGGAATTGATATATTTATTTGCATTGGTTTAATGGGAGTAATTACGGTTATTTATTGTACAATGGGAGGTATTGAAGCGGTTGTATGGGGCGATGTTATACAGGGGTTTGTATTGTTGGGAGGAGCCTTCCTTGCTGCAATATTTCTGATCTCGGGTACCGAAGGTGGCTTTGCAGGAGTAATTGATATTAGTACCCAATTTCATAAAATGAAGGTATTTGATTTTGCGTTTGATTTTACGGAGGCTACAATTTGGGTAATATTAATTGGCGGACTGGCAAATAACCTTATTTCATACAGTTCCGACCAGGCAGTAATTCAACGGTACTTGACAACAAAAGACGAAAAAGCGGCTAGTAAAGGAATAATTCTGAATGGTGTAATGAGTGTTTTTGTTTTGGTACTTTTCTATTTTATAGGAACGGCTCTTTTTGCTTTTTACAAAACAAATCCGGGTGAAATGAATTTTGCCATGGAAAAAACAGATTCGATTTTTCCGCACTTTATAATGTCAAAAATGCCGGTTGGTATTGCTGGGATTTTGATCGCCGCAATTTTTTCAGCAACTATGTCAACCGTTTCGTCCAGTGTAAATTCGATATCTACGTCGTTCACGGCTGATATTTATAGTCGTTTATTCCCAGGGAGAAACGATAAAAAACAGTTGCGTGTGGCGCGGTGGTCGGGTATAATATTTGGTAGTGCAGGAATTATGTTTGCCCTTTTGCTGGCTACCTGGAATATATTGTCCCTTTTCGATTATTTTAATTTTGTGCTTGGTCTTTTAACCAGCGGACTTGGAGGATTGTTTGTGATGGGGATTTTCTTCCCGCGAATTGATGGAAGAAGTGCCCTCATCGGATTTATTTCTGGAACTGTACTTCTATTTTTAGTAAATATAAATACGAATATATCTTTTTGGTTATATGGCGCAATCGGAATTGTTTCAACCGTTTTGATAGCTCTATCTTTTAGTTTTATATTTTCAAACAAAAAAGAAATTAATGGATTAACCTGGAAAACAATTGAAAAATGAACAAAGAAAGCATACAAAACTACCTCGAAATCTATAAAAATGGCCTCCTCGAAAATATTATTCCATTCTGGATAAAATACAGTATTGACTGGAAGGATGGTGGTTTTACTTTTTGTCTCGATCGAGATGGAACAGTTCTAGATACTGATAAAGGAGTTTGGCAAACCGGACGTTTTACCTGGATGATTTTAACCCTGTACAACGAAGTGGAGCAGAATGATGAATGGTTGAAAATTGGAAAGCACGGTATCGATTTCCTTGAAAAACATTGTTACGATGAAAACGGTAAAATGTTTTTTATTGTGGATAAAAAAGGCGACCCAATTCGAATGCGAAGGTATGTTTTTTCAGAGTCGTTTGCAGCAATCGCATACGCAGCTTATTACAAAGCAACCGGGATTGAAAAGTACAAAAAGCGTGCAATCGAGGCGTTCGAAACATTTTTGAAATACAATTCTACACCTGGAATGATTCTGCCAAAGTTTACTGAAAACAGGCAAATGCGTGGGATGGGTGGGCCGATGATTGGAATTGCAACCGCACAGGAGCTTCGAAAAAATTTGAATGATGATTCGTACACACTTCAAATCACAAACTGGATTAAAGAAATTCAGAAGTATTTTATGAATGAAGAGTATCAGGCTGTGATGGAAAATGTTGGTCTGAATGGAGAATTAATCGACCATTTCGATGGACGAACACTAAATCCTGGTCATGCAATTGAAGGAGCTTGGTTTATTATGCAGGAAGCTAAATATCGCAATAATAATGCGGAACTTATTCAGCTGGGAACAAAAATGCTCGACTGGATGTGGAAAATTGGTTGGGACAAAGAGTACGGCGGCATTCTCTATTTTCGAGATGTGAAAGGATTGCCTGTGCAGGAATACTGGCACGATATGAAATTCTGGTGGCCACAAAACGAAACAATTATCGCAACTTTAATGGCCTATGAATTAACCGGCGATAAAAAATATGCCAACTGGCATAAACAAATTCACGATTGGACTTTTGCACATTTCCCTGATACTGAATATGGCGGATGGTACGGCTACTTGCATCGCGACGGTAGAATTTCAGTTCCGCTGAAAGGCAATATATGGAAAGGACCATTTCACATTCCCCGAATGTATTTAATGGCGTGGAAGAGTTGTCTGAATATACTGGCGAAAGAAAGGTGAATAATTTGTATTATTTTAAATTGGTTTCACAGATTAGTTAAATACAAGCGAAAAAGAGGAAGTTAATTGTAGATAGGTTGGTGTAAATTTGTGTAAATTTATTTTGTT
>CAYZBC010000545.1:0-2574 GCA_964476535.1 uncultured Maribellus sp. | reverse complement strand
GCCGAATTAGCTCAGTTGGTCAGAGCACGTGATTTGTAATCTCGGGGTCCTCAGTTCGAATCTGAGATTCGGCTCTTTTAGGTAAAAAATATTCGGGGAGATACCGAAGCGGTCAAACGGGGCAGACTGTAAATCTGTTGGCTACGCCTTCGTAGGTTCGAATCCTGCTCTCCCCACAATTAAAAGGGTTAACATGTTGAAAAACAGGTTAATCCTTTTTTTGTTGCCCGACATTTGCCTCGCAATTGTTTCGCTGTGTTTCAATAATTTAATTAACAATCACATTCTGAACTGTCTGTATATACTTTGTTGCCATTTGAGTTTATGTAGTAACACCCGCCATTGGGTTCTTTTAGCAACTGATTCTCATTGTATTTGCCACATATCACATCATCGAAATCATTATTTTTGTTACAGCCCGAAACTGTAAAAGCAAAAAATAATACTGCCAATAGAATTCTTCCAAAGTTTTTCATTTGGGTTTTCATTTAGTTTTTATTTTAAAAGTCAATGTACAAATCTAATGTCTTTATTGAGAAGATAAAAATGGGTACGAAAATCAGTTTTGCCTGTAATCTTTATGTTGGTTAATTGTTTATGCCATTACCCATATTATTCGAAAGTAATTCATCATCGGAGAAAGAGTTTTAATTACTCAATATTTTAGGGATGGTTAATGTAATCTAAAATCCATTTAACTCCATCAATACAGTTGGTAGTAAAAGTAAAAATCCTAAAACAGTTAGAATAATAATAAACGGTGCAACCCATTTAAACCACTTTTCAAAAGGAATTTTGGCAATGCCTAAGACGCCGATTAGCACGCCTGAAGTTGGTGTAATCATGTTTGTAAAACCATCGCCAAATTGAAAAGCAACAACCGTTGCCTGTCTCGAAATCCCAATTAAATCGGAAAATTGCGACATCATTGGCATTGTTAATGCTGCTTTTCCTGAACCACTGGGAATAAAAACATTCAGAAAGGTTTGAATTAGATACATCACGCTTATCGATCCAACTTTTCCCATGTCTTTCATCGATTGCGAAACGTAATACAAAATGGTGTCTATAATTCTTCCATCTTCCAGAATTACAATTATTCCGCCAGCCAATCCAACTACCAGTGCAGCCGAGAGAATATCTTTTGCCCCTTCAATAAATGACTTGGTTATTTCGTTGGGTGTTTTTCCAACGGCAATTCCCGAGAAAATACCTAGTGCCAGAAAAAGGGTGGCAATTTCCATTACGTACCAATTGTATCCCATCACTCCAATTATCAGGAAAACAATGGTGAACGAAAGCAAACTCAGAATATAATAATGAACGGTTTTTCGAAGGGTCAGAATTCCTGCTAAAATAAATATTCCGGTGCTAATTGGAACTGCCGGGAAACGAATTTCGCTGTTCCCTATTTTTAAGTTTGTGATTGAATAGGAAATTGAAAATAGAATTAGAGCAAGCGATAGTATTGCAAATGAAATCCATGCTGCTTTTGGAACGCTAAAACCAAAGTCCATTGAAGTTTCGCTGTTTCGGTTTCGCCAATAACTATCTTCTTCGTAAACCAACGATTTCTTTGGATTCTTGTGAATCTTGGCAGCGTACCGAAGAATAAATGTAAAACCCACCAGATTGATAACGATCCACATAAATATGCGGTATTCAATTCCAGAGAAAAGAGGAATGTCTGATAATCCTTGTGCAATGCCTACAGTAAACGGATTTAGAAATGCACCTGCAAAGCCAAGTGCTGCCGCAACAAAACAGAGAGAAACTCCAACAATTGAATCGTATCCCATTGAAATGGCCAGTGGCACAAAAATTATTGTAAATGCAATGGTCTCTTCACTCATGCCAAAGACGGCACCAAATAAACTGAAGATGAGCATTATTCCGGTTAGGATAATATTATTAACGCCCAATTTTTTTAACAATTTTGAGCGTTCCCATTTTTTCGAGAATTTCAAAAATGAATAAATTCCAATGTCGATTGATTTACTTTCGTTTAAAATCCAGAACGCACCGCCAATCATTAAAATAAAAGCAATAATATTCGCTGTATTTACAAAACCATCGAAAAAGGATGAAAAGATTTGCCAGGTTTGCATTTCGCTTTCAATAAAATGAAACGACTCACTTTTTATTACTTCCCGATCGACCCCATTAACCGAAACAACTTCTCGCTCGAATTCGCCACCGGGAATTACCCATGTTAAAACGGCACAAAAAATAATTAATCCAAATATTATAACGTAAGTATGCGGAACTTTTTTTAACATCGTTTTATTTTTAGTTTCCGAAAATAGTAATTATTGTTTTTGCAATATGATTTTTCGAATAATTATATATTTGAAAGATTATCTTATTGAAATCCAAAAGTTAAATAGATTGTGATTTGTCAATTCAAATTCGTAACTTTTGCTTGCGTTTAATAAAACGACTCATAATGAAGATATTACTTGAAAATATAAAAGAGCTTGTTCAGGTTGAAAATAACCCCGTTTTGTTTCGGGCAGGTTCCGGTATGGCAAAAGTCTCTACCATTAAAAATGCTTTTTTAATTATTCGCGACGA
>CAYZBC010000544.1:0-2590 GCA_964476535.1 uncultured Maribellus sp. | reverse complement strand
AAAATATCAGCAATTAGTGAAGTAAACAAAGGAAGTGAATTTATAATCACTTTTCCTAAGTAAATAGTAGCATAACTATTGAAAATAATAATTGTGATACTTTTAAAAGTATTATGTGTGGTAGAATTAATCTTAAGCCAAAGTACTACGAAACTCAACAGGAGTTAAACGGGTGTGTTTTTTAAAGTATTTAAGGAAATTAGTAGGTTCATCGAAACCTAAACTAAATGCAATTTCTTTTGCCGAAAGCGAAGTAGAAACCAACATTCTTTTTGCCTCCAAAATCACGTAACTATCAATAAATGATTTTGCTGTAGTTTTTACAACTTCCTTACAAACCGCGTTTAAGTGCTTATACGAAATAGATATATCGGAGGCGTAAACTTTGGCATCTCGCGTTTTTGAATAATTCTGCTCAACCAATAATTTAAATTGATTAAAGTAATCTAAGTATTTATTGTCGGTTGAAATTGTTGCTAATCGAGTATTCTCCTCGTTTAATTTAAGAAGATAAACAGCCAATAAAGCACCTATAATATTTGGGAGTGAAGATGAGTTACTTTGCAACTCATTTTTCAACTTGTTGAATAAAAATTGATTGTAATCGGGATTATGAATTTTCTCTTGTTTCAAGAAATAATTATACAAATGGTTAATCTGCGCAATGGTCGATTGCGCCATATATTTCTGCATAAAAGCTTCCGAAAAAACCACCAAATATCCCTTATAGTCCGAACATTCATCAAAGGCATGTATCTGCCCTTTCGAAATGACCATTACATCGCCCTTTCGCAGCGTGTGAACATCAAAATCGACAATATGATTTACTTCTCCCTGTTCAATTATAAGAATAGCATAAAAGTTTAAGCGGTGGGGTTCATACGGACTATGGTCCACTGGCTTCAGTTCAGCGGTAACCAACTCTTCGAGTTTAAAAAACTGAAACCCTTTAATTTGTAATACCCTGTTTTCCCAAAAACTTATTTCCGGAATATTTTTCATATCGTTTAATCCTTCATATTCATTACTAAAAACTTTAGCTAATTACCAATATCTATCAACTTTATTTTTGATAATTAATTAGTGTCCGTCCATAAGTCCGACTTCTTCGTTACGCTCGCCCTACAATTAGTCATTTACAAAGGTAAACTCCCAATCCTAGGACTTCGCAAGCCTCGAATTCGAACTTTCTGAACCAGATACCCTAATTTATAGACAGACTCTAATTAGAGCGTAATTCAATATTTCTTCCTAATTTCTTTTCTATAGCTCGATGGACTGTTTCCTGTTTCACGTTTAAAAAAACGGCTAAAATAGGATGTGTCGTCAAAATTAAGACCGTAGCCAATTTCGGCTGTTGTTGCATCGGTATTGGCCAATCTCCTTTTGGCTTCAAAAATTATTTCTTGCCTTATAAGTTGCCCCGGCGAATAACCAGTAATACTTTTAACCGTATCTCGAAGATGGGTTGTACTTATTCCTATCAGTTCGGCGTATTCCTGTACCGAACGAACCGTTAGATAATTCTCTGCAACCAATTGTCTGAATGAGCGCACCATTGCATTTGAGTTATCGGTAATATCCTCATTTTGCTCCTTGGCATAAATACGAAATAAGCTGATAAGTAAAATATGTACATAAGCACGAATCATTGATAGATTACAGTCTGATTTTCGTGAGAACTCATCTTTTATATTGGCTAATATTTCACGTATTTGGGGTAGATTTCCATTATTAATGCAAACGTAAGGAGCTTTGCTTAAACTGTTGAAAATTGCCAAATCACCTTCTTGATTAAATCCGGTTGCAGGAGGAATAAGAAACTCTCGGGGAAAAAGAATTGCGTTTCCGCTTAGTGGTTTGTTTAATTTCCAAAAATGTATTTGCCCCTTTGAAAGAAAATAAAAAACAGGTGATTTTATTTCGTGTGGTTCATAGTCAATGATGTGTTTTCCCGAACTGTCTTCAACAAAAAGAATCTCAAAATAATCATGTCGATGAGGAAATTCAGCCTGAGCTGTATTGTTCATGATATCGAACTGAGTCATTAAAAAAGGAAAATTCGTATCGATTGTGAGTAGCGCATTACCGTCCCTTATATTTACGTTTTTATAAGTTTCCGAATAATGGTGAAATGGAATGTCTTCCTTTTTGTGCATATTAATCTAAATTATTTTGAATCAGGTTAATAATACAAAAATAAAACAAAAACTTATCTTTCTTGGTTCAGTCCTTCCTTAGTTGGGCAAATACACTCCTGAACAAGAGTAAAATATTTCCTATGTATAAAACGGACGATACGCACCTTTGTACGAGTAAAACAAAAATTATCATATCCTGATTTGGATGAAAAAAGACATCTTAATAATCACTAAAATTACAGAAACAGGCGTAACGAACGTCAGAATCAAAGTACGTGCGCTCAAAAATCATTCAGTTAAGGGAAAGTTCTGTTTCAAGCTGAAAGATAATACGGAAAAACTACCCCTAATAAATAAGCATTCGGATGGTCGGGACGAACAAGCCTGAATGCGATGTGTGTGCCCAGCATGAGCATGTGCGCACTTGTTTAAAAGCTCTGAATAAATTC
>CAYZBC010000543.1:0-2595 GCA_964476535.1 uncultured Maribellus sp. | reverse complement strand
TGATTTTTAAGGAACAAACAAAGTCAATTCCCATAACAAAAATGATGGTATGGGATGTTTATATTAATTAGGAAGTACCCCATGTATTAATCGAAAAGTATACCACTATTTCATAATTGAACGAATGTTTCGTTCTTAAAAAATGATTAGTATGTATACAAAACAAGAGATAATAATCAGAAGCCATCGGGAAGGAAAGAGTCAACGTCAAATTGCGCGTGAGCTTCATGTAAGTCGTAAAACTGTACGCAAGTATTTATTTGACTATGAATCAGATCTGACTTCTTCTGGCAATAAAGAATCAACTTTGGCCAAGTATTTATCTAAGCCTTTGGTTTATCAAAGTGGTTCCCGTGTTAAACTGAAACTCACCCGGGAGGTACAAGCAGCCATCGATAAATTACTTGAAGAAAACAGGCTTAAGCTCCGGCAGGGTTTACGTAAGCAAGTACTAAAGAAGATTGATATACTGGAAGCCCTCCACGGCATGGGCTACCAAATAGGCTACACAACAGTATGTAATTATATCCGGGGAAAAGAAGGTAAAATATCAAACAAGGAAGCTTTCATCCGTCAGGAATATCTGCCGGGTACCAGTTGCGAGTTTGATTGGGGCGAGATAAAACTTATCATAGCCGGGCAGCAAGTAAGGCTAAACCTTGCTATTTTTACATCGGCTTACAGCAATTACCGGTATGCTTTAATTTACCGTCGGCAAGATACGCTGGCCTTTTTGGAATCCCATGTTTCATTCTTTGCCCATACAGGAGGTGTTTATCATGAGATGGTTTATGACAATATGCGGGTAGCCGTGGCAAAATTTGTTGGTCTCCATGAAAAGGAACCCACCCGGGCGTTGCTCCAGTTAAGAGGCCATTACCAGTTTTTGCACCGTTTTTGCAATGCATACCGAGGCAACGAAAAAGGGCATGTTGAACGGAGTGTTGAGTACATTAGGCGAAAAGCTTTTGGTGTTAAAAGCAGTTTCGAGAATCAGGAAGCGGCAACAGCATACCTTGGTACCGTGGTTGAAAGGTTGAATAACACCAGACAACAATTGACAGGCAAAACAGCCATGGAGATGTTTGCTCTTGAAAAGAGAGAACTGTGGCAATCCCCCGGGCCATTAGCCTGCTCTGAAGCAGCACAATTGCGGGCAGACAAGTATTCCACAGTCAGTTACCGATGTAACCGTTATTCAGTACCAGACAACCTTGTCGGGCATTTTGTAGATGCAAAAGTATTTAGCCACAAAATAGAGTTTTATCATAAGAACAGGTTAGTGGCCACCCATAACAGGATTTATGGCAAGCACCAATGGATTATTGACATAGAACATTACCTATATACCTTCAATAAAAAACCAGGGGCATTGAAAGGGAGCGTAGCACTGACACGCAACAGTTACCTAAAACAACTATATCAGCAGTTCTATTTAAACCGCCCGCGTGATTTTATCGACCTGTTGCATTATTGCCACCTGCATCGGGTCAGTGGGGAGAGGTTGGAAACTGCGGTATCCAGAATTGCCGGTACTTGTCCCATAGGTGTAGATACAGAAAAAATAACGGCGATACTGGGCAATAAAACAACACCACAAGAGATATTGCCTGCCGGTACCACTGAAACCATGGGTATGGCAAAGAAACAGCTACAACAGGTGGCTGCTTTATTTATTTAACACAATAAAAAAATAAGAAATGCAAAAAGAGATAAAAGAACAAATCATACGGTACGGCAAAGAACTAAGGCTTCCCGTATTCAGGCGAGACTTTGAAGAGATGGCACAAGAGGCTGCCAAAGAAAGGATCGATTATGAAACCTTCTTGTTACGCTTGATGGAGAAAGAATACGAAACGCGGCTTGAAAATCGTAAAAAGGCACAAATCCGCCAGGCAGGGTTTCCTGCAAAATTATACATCCATGACCTTGAACAATCCATGCTCCCACAAGATGCAGCCGAAAAATTGCCTATGTTGGAACGGCTTGATTTTATTGCTTCCGGTCAAAATATTATTCTGGCAGGGAATCCGGGAACAGGAAAAACCCATATAGCTACCGGCTTGGGACTTAAAGCCTGTATGCAAGGTTACAAAGTGTATTTTACAACCATACACCGTTTGCTCACACAACTGCGTGAATCCCACTCCGAGCGTACATTACGGCAAATGGAAATAAGGTTTGAAAAATATGACCTTGTTATATGTGATGAGTTTGGTTACATATCTTTCGACAAAGAAGGAGCTGAATTACTTTTTAGCCATCTGTCCCTGAGAGCTGGAAGAAAATCAACCATAATAACAACCAACCTTAGTTTCGACCGGTGGGAAGAAATATTTGGAGACCCTGTATTAACCGCAGCATTGGTTGACAGATTGACCCATAAAGCATATCTGGTGAATATGAATGGTGAATCATACCGATTGAGGGAAACTCAGAAGATGATAAAAAAATGAAATATTATGGATACAAAATCAGGGCTCCGGGATGTTCCTTCTCGGGGGTACCCCCGAGAAGGAACATCCCTTTTTTATTTAAATAAAATGGTATACTTTTGGATTGAAACTCTGGTATACTTTTCAATTGAAATAAACA
>CAYZBC010000542.1:0-2613 GCA_964476535.1 uncultured Maribellus sp. | reverse complement strand
TCAGCATCTCCGCATCATCAGGACGCATTTTGAGATATCGGTCAAGGTAGTAAAGTGCTTTCGGTTTGTCTCTTAAATACAACCCATAAGTTATTGCAGTGCTTTTTATGTCATTGCAAACCGAAGGCGAAGCAATCTCGACAGCAAATTTGATGAGTTCGGTACTTACGAATTTTGTCTTTCTATAAGCAAGTCACAATTAAGATAATAATCTTCCCATTTAATCTTAAGCTTTCCCCCTAAACCAAAAATAACCTTGGCTGTTTCTTTTTTATATTTTTTAACTTCTTTTATAGATGGTCTATAACCACGATGAACCACGTCATTTCTGAGTGTGTTTACTTTTGTTCTCTTTAAATTCATAAAGAGAGATACCAATTCGCTATCAGGATATTTTTGGGTGTCGCAGTCGGGAGGTTCTTCTAATCTGCATTTGGCTAAATTAGAGCAGATACTATCGTGTAGCTCTAATTTATCTATATAATCCAAAATCTTGCATTTAGAACAAAATGTTTTTTGATTTAAATATACGTCAAAGAAAATATTTTTTAGATAATGAAATGCGATATGCAATTCTTTTATTTTGCTAGAAAGGTTTTCTGATATAGAATTAACTTTATCCAATGTAATTATTCCCTTTTGATATGGTAGCCATAATAACTTTACTCTAATACAATGGCTTAAAAACATTTCAATTGATTGAGCAAAATTAATAATACAATTCATATAACGTTTTTGTTTTATAAATTCATCGCAATCGTAGTATAAATATTCATAAGGTGCATTTACTTCATCTCCATTAATTCTGAAGTTCTTACCACAACTAAAACATTTTACATTTTGGCCTTCAATTGGTTCGAATGTTTCTAAATCGTCACATCTATTATAAACGTTCTTGTATCCACATATACGATATGGACATATAGCGATAAAATTCTCGTAATTTTGTTCTTTATTTATTGCCAAAGGATACATTTATTTTCTAGACGCCTGCCATGTTAGTTAACTATAATTAGTCCGCTGCGATAGGTTGTTTACAATTTATCCAAATCTTCTGTTTGAGATTGGTAATACATTATTCTTAAAAAACAATTATCTTTTAGTATTGATGAAGGTAGAGATACTTCCCTATATTCCAATTCAATATTAGTATTCACAAAATTCCAAACTGACTCAATTTCATAGTCATCGGGAACTCCTGAACCTAATGATTTCCAAGATTTTCTTTGTTTATTCTCGTCTACTGGCTTTCCATATTTTTCTGTTAATAGTTTTTTTAAATAAAAATATTTAGCTTCAGTGCTTTTTTCTTTTTCTAGTAGTATAACACGCTCTAATTTATTAGAGCTATCTACTAAAAAGTATACATCAAATAATAGTGAGCTTATTTTAAAATTTGGTATCATAATATGAGCTTTTAATGAATCATTTAATTTGAGAAGACTCATTATAATAGAAAATCTAGGATTTTTTTGTTCTTTAATTTTAATGGCTTTAAGATGGAATGTTTCTAATAATACTTCATCAGACATACCCCATTTTGCTTTATTCCATCCATTTAGTTCGTTACTCTGTGCGAAGCCCGTAATGTTAAAAACAGTTAGAAAAACAAGAATTGAAAGTAATTTTTTCATTTATTCCTCCTAATTTATAGATATGATGGAACATCCCATCTTAGCAAACTGCGCATGTCCCAATTCAACAGGGATCTTCAGTGTTCCCTTAAATCCAGGGACAATCGGACCACGTTCGTGGGCAAAAAAAGAACGTTGGTTCTCATTGATTTTCCGTTCACTCGGATCGTATGCTACTGCCTGAATTGTGACTGAACGAAACGTGCGTGTGGTCTTGTTCTCCCATGTGACAAGAGCATAGGAACAACAATATCCACCCACATTTTCGTCCCAAGTTCGATCAATAATGAGAGCACTTTGTAATTGCTTTAAGATATCCAAATTTGTGGTATCCGATTTGGTCTGCTTAGCGTTGAATTTATCTTTATTTCCTGATTCAGATGTCGAACTTGGTTCCTTTAGTAACGTGCTATTTAAAGTGAAATTGATTGCGCTTAAGATGAGCAATATTAAGAAGCCTGCTGCCAAGTATCCGAGACATCCCATCCTCTTTTTCATAACAGCCCCACACTTCGGACAAGATTCAGCTTTGGTGCTAACTTCATTGCCACACTCCCTACATTTTGTCATGGCCATTATTTTTTCCTTTTATTATTCAACCTGCTTCTTTTATCATATTCCAGAATATCATATACAAAAGATTATGCAATAATTTGTGCGCTTTAGTTCTCAATACCTTGCTTCACTTTCAGCATTTCCGCATCATCAGGACGCATTTTGAGATATCGGTCAAGGTAGTAAAGCGCTTTCGGCTTGTCTCTTAAATACAACCCATAAGTTATTGCAGTGCTTTTTAATGCTTTTGCATAGTAGGGATTGAGTTTCAGTGCTTCTTCAAATTCTCTTACAGCTAATCTAGGTTTATTCTGTCGTAGAAGACAAAATCCCTTCATATAAATAGGCTTAACGTAATTTGCTTTTAGCTTTATCGCATTATCAAACTGGCTGATCGCATTATTATACTTTTTACCCATTGTAT
>CAYZBC010000541.1:0-2635 GCA_964476535.1 uncultured Maribellus sp. | reverse complement strand
TTTATGCCCAAAAGACAAAGGATAAAAATATTTTGACTGGAGTTAAACCAAATTGTCCACGATTAAATAGCTTTTGTCTTAATGCCAGTGCTAAAATCGGCTCAAAAAAAATCAATTTGGATTTTTAAATTGAATATTTATTAAAAAGATTTCTAATGAAAAATTATAAACTGCTATTTTCAATTTTCATTACATTTTCTATTCTTTTTTTTCATTGTTTTCAGAAGGATTACAAAGAGGATAGTCTGATTCGGTTGACAGCCCTGAACTCTATGCAACGTGCTATCAATGGGAAACCAATTGTTGGTAAATCCATTGTTGAAATCAAGGCTGCAAAAAACGAATATGAAGCTTTCCAAGTTGTCATTTCAGCGGGTGAATATAATCAGTTACAAAATATTAATATTGAAATTTCCGATCTTGAGGGAGATAACAGCAAGATTAGTAAGGCAAATATAAAAATGTTTCGAACAGAAAATGTTCATATACCCAATTCTTCTCCGAGGGCTGATTTTGCACCAGGTCTTTTCCCGGATCCTTTACTCCCATTTCGTAATCCAATTACAGGAGATTCAATTAAGCCATACCATAAAATTGAAACACCTGCCGGAATAAAGTATTCTGGAGCTAAATATAGTGCTTATCCCATAAATCTATTTCCTGGTCAACATTGTACAATATGGATAGATATATTTGTTCCCGAAAATACAAATGCAGGAACTTATATCGGCAGTTTCAAAGTGATAGCAAATGAAAACATTTCATCTGTAATTCCAATAACGCTAACGGTATGGAACTTTAAATTGCCCGATATCGCCACACATCGCACACATTTTGGGGACTTTTCTCTTATCGCTGAAGCATGGGGAATTGAACCACATTCAGAAAGATTTCAGGATATTGAAATGCAATTCTGTAAAGAGTTGGCAACACATCGCATTAATCCCCCAATTCCACATAGCTTGATGCCACAAGTCAATGATGATGGTTCATTAACTATAAACCCGGAAAAGCATGAAAAACTTGAGCGTTACATTGAAGAAACTAATTTGGTTGATTTTGAAGTGCCAAGGACTAGATTTATAACCAACACGTCAAACAGTTCCCTGCCAACCCCTGAAAGTCAGTTAGATCCCATTGCTATTGAAAAATCAAAACGTTACTATCAGGGTATGTATCAATATCTAAAAGCAAATGGTTGGGAAGATAGGGCTTATTTATATTTAATTGACGAACCGAATTCTGTAAAAGATTACAATCAGGTAATTAATCTTGCAAAAGTAGCCCAAGATGCTGCTCCAGGTCTTAAGCGACTGGTGGTTGAACAATCTTATAAGCAAGATCCATCATGGCCAAACCTTGCTACATCTATCGATATATGGTGTCCGTTGTTTGGTTTTATTGACAGGAAATCCATAGAAGAAAAAATTGCTAGTGGCGACGAAATCTGGTCATACACAGCATTAGTTCAACCTGCACCATCTTATCATCCTGAATATGAGAATTTAAAAGATAAAAATCCGCCTTATTGGCATATCGACCGAAATTTAATAATGTATCGGATTCCGACATGGATAAATAAACAATATAATATTAAAGGATTATTGTATTGGACTGCAGCTGGGTGGTATGATGAGAATGGTCCTTGGCTGGTACCTTCTTTCGCGCGTTATGGTAGAAAAAATACTAACCCAAGATATTATAACGGAGGCGGCCTGTTATTTTATCCTGGCAAGGAGGCTGGATTTGATGGGCCTGTCACTTCTATAAGGCTTAAAAACATTAGGGAGGGACTGGAAGATTATGAGTACTTCGCTATTCTTGAAAGCAAAGGATATAAGAATTTTGTAAAAGAAATGGTAAGTGAGATATGTCCCGAATGGTGGGATTTTACAAAAGATCCAGAAATGCTATTCAAAATCCGGGAGCAACTAGCAATGAAAATTGAGTCTTTAGAAAATTAGTTTCTCACTATTAGTTGATGGTTTTGAATTTGCTGTTTAGAATTTAGCAGTTAATAAAAGATAAGTTATGAAAAATATTTTTACGGAAACTAAATATAGTTTTGGTAAGATTTTTCTTGCAGTTATATTTGTTACATCGATTTTGATTACGAGCACTTTTTCACAACATGAATATGATGTATTGAGTAGATAGCTCCATTACAGTGATTCCCCAAATTCATTGTATCACCACTTCACAGATGAAGCTTATAACATGTTGGATTCGAGGGAAAAAAAGTTTCATCTTTTAATATAACTGAGTCGTGGAAACAAAATCAGGATGAAATGAAACAAAACAAATTTTGTGGAAAATAGTGGAACCTTTCCCCAAAAATACCCCATTAAATGCCCAAATAAAGGGAAAAATAGAAAAAGAAGGTTATAGAATAGAAAATGAGATCGAGGAACTTTATTCTCTGGAAGCTGATCCGGAAGAACTAACAAATCTGGCACTATCCGAAGATTATAAAACATTATTAGATACTATTTAAAATAATCCAATGAAATGAGCTGGAGTAATTAACTCTTATGAGAGGATCATTATTCGGCGAGTTACTTCGAGTACAATTGAAATTTAAATTTTAATTAGATGAAACATTCATGGCAAGTTAAGTTTGGCACACAGGAGGATG
>CAYZBC010000540.1:0-2645 GCA_964476535.1 uncultured Maribellus sp. | reverse complement strand
TCAATTTTTGTTAATTTTCTTTAATCCAAATAAAATATTTTCGCCATTCATAAGTTATTTCATTAACTTTGTGGCTTCAAAAATACTTGGTTCTTATAAGTGTACAAAGTTATACGATTAAATTAATTTTGATTTGAATCAATAAAAAAAAGAGCCTTAAATATATGGCAAAGAAGAAATACAAGTTTAATCCGGATAGCTTAAGTTACGAAAGAGTCGGGATTACATTCAAAGAAAAATCCACAAAAATTTTTGCTTATTTATCTAGCAGTTTAGCGCTTGCGCTAGTTATTGTTGTGGTTGTTTTAAATGCATACGACACCCCAAAAACAAAGGCACTAAAACGCGAAAATCGGCTTCTGTTAACTCAATATGAATTAATGGACAAAGATCTAAACAAGATTGAGGGTGTTTTAGATGAACTTCAAAAACGCGACGACAATATTTACCGCGTAATTTTCGAAAGCGATCCAATTCCATCTTCTGTAAGAAAAGCCGGATTTGGAGGATCAAACACATATTCTCATCTGGAAAGTTTGGATAATTCGAAGTTAATAATAGAAACAGCACGCAAGCTCGACATAATTTCCAAAGAAGCTTACATTCAATCAAAATCGTATGACGATGTTTTGAATATGGCATTAAATAAGGAAAAAATGTTGGCATCAATTCCCGCCATACAACCGATTTCGAACAAAGACTTAAAAAGAACTGCAAGTGGTTGGGGTTACCGAATGCATCCAATTTATAAAGTGCGTAAGATGCATTATGGAATGGATTTTACTTCTCCTATTGGAACTCCGGTTTACGCAACTGGCGACGGGAAAGTAATTGTGGTGAAAGGATCAAAAAGAAGTCGTTCCGGTTTTGGAATGGAAATAATTATCGACCACGGTTATGGTTACGAAACCCTTTATGGTCATCTCAATGCATTCAACGTAAAACGTGGACAGAAAGTAAAACGGGGCGATATAATTGCTTTTGTAGGAAACTCCGGCGGGTCAACTGCACCACATTTGCATTACGAAGTGCACAAAAACGGCAGTGCTGTAAATCCTTCCTATTATTATTACAAAGATCTTACACCACAGGAATACGATAAAATGATTGCTATTTCAACCAACATTGGTCAATCTCTCGATTAATTTATCCTTTAAAACTAAAAGTGGTTTTGCATTGGCAAATCACGCATACTTTTACTATTTTGTCGTAGGTTTTTATAATTTCAGAAATACATTCTGTGTCGTACAAAAAACATAAAATAGAAAAAGTAATTTTCACCATTGGAGAAGTCGCTGAAATGATTGGTGAAAATACCTCCTTGATTCGCTATTGGGAAAATCAATTTGATGCGCTAAAACCTCAAAAAAATAAAAAAGGAAATCGACTTTTTACCAAAGATGATATTGATTTGGTGAAATTAATTCATCATTTAGTAAAAGAGCGTGGTTTAACATTAAAAGGGGCGAAACAAAAGCTAAAAGAAAATAAGGAAGAAACCATTCATAACTATGAAATTGTAAAACGGTTACAACTTGTTAGAGAGGAATTAATGGGAATTAGAGATGCGTTAGACGAATAACTTTTTTATACTTCTGCCAGCTAGGGGGGGAGGTAACAAAAAGAGAATAGAAAATTAGATAGAATGGCAAAACTCAAAGAAATAACAAATTACCTCGAAAATCTGGCTCCGTTAAGTTTGCAAGAATCATACGATAATGCCGGATTGATTGTTGGTGACGCAAACATCGAAGTTTCCTCTGTTTTAATAGCTCTAGATGTAACTGAAGAAATTGTTGATGAAGCCATTAATAAGAAAGTGCAATTAATTGTTGCTCACCACCCCATAGTTTTTTCGGGTTTAAAGAAAATTACAGGGAGAAGTTATGTGGAACGTTCGCTGATAAAAGCCATTAAAAATGACATTGCTATTTATGCCGCTCATACCAATTTAGATAGTGTAACAGGTGGAGTAAACAGTAAAATTTGTGAGAAATTGAAATTACAGGATTGTAGAATTCTGCAACCAGCTGCCGGGCAATTAAAGAAATTGGTAACTTTTATTCCGGTTGACCATTCCGACAAAGTTCGTGAAGCCGTTTTTAATGCAGGAGCAGGAAATATTGGAAACTACGATTCGTGTGGATATGCAACAAATGGTACAGGAAGTTTTCGGGGCGATGAAAACAGTCAACCATTTATTGGCGAAAAGGGAAAAATTCATTCTGAAAAAGAAATCCGCTTCGAAACCATTTTTCCGGCGTATTTACAAGGAAAAATTATTCAGGCTCTACTAAATTCACACCCTTACGAAGAGGTAGCCTACGACATTTATGCTCTTGAAAACAAATTTGATAAAGTGGGAATGGGAATGGTTGGATTTCTCCCTGCACCAATTTCAGAGAAAGAATTTCTTTCTCTACTTAAAAATACATTTAACGCCGGAGTAATTAAACATACTGCTTTGTTAGGGAGAGAAGTTAAAAAAATAGCAGTTTGCGGAGGTTCGGGTTCATTCCTTTTAAAACAGGCAATCGCTGCGCGAGCAGACTTTTTTGTTTCGGGCGATTTTAAATACCATCAGTTTTTTGATGCTGAGAAAAAAATTATTATTGCAGATATTGGCCATTTTGAAAGTGAGCAAT
>CAYZBC010000539.1:0-2654 GCA_964476535.1 uncultured Maribellus sp. | reverse complement strand
AGCTATCTAGATATATATGACTATATACCTGGGAGACCTATCCCTGATTTTAAGCTGCCCGATACAATAAGAGTGTTTATTATTGGTGGATCAGTTGCTAGTAGTTTCCCCGAATATCTTCTAGAGTCATGCTTAAATAGTATTATAGGTTATAAGAGTTTTGAGGTTTTCAATTGTGGTCAAGGTGGATACGATGCCTATCGTACTTATATGGTCGAAAAAAACATTATATCAAAACAACCTGATATTCTCATAGTATTTTCAGGGAATAATGAATATTTTGATCCTGTTAAAATAAATTTAACAGCACATTATTTAAACAAATTTTTAAGAAAGTCGTATAGCTATCGTATATTACAAGATAAGGTATTTAAATGGCTTCAATTCAAAGGATTTTATAAGATTAGAAGCCGAGAAAAGAGGCTTGTCGATTATGAAAAAAATATTTTAAAAATTATTAATTTGGCTAAAAAGAACAAGATACCAATAATGATGTGTACTTTACCAATCAATTCTAAAGATGTTGCTCCAGGTGGCTCTAGTTCTGATAATGAAAATTTTATAAAAGGAAGGTATTATTTAGAAAATAATGAAAATTATTTTGCTCTTGATTATTTAGTAAGATTTTTAGAATCAGAGCCTGAGAACACATTAGGTCTGTATTATCTAGGTGTTGCTTGTGAGAAAATAGGGGAATATGAAAAAGCACAAAAGTATTATTTGCAAGCAGTAGATTCTCCTTTTAATTGGTGGTCTAGTGCTAAGCCTTCAAGTAATATGTTGTTACGTCAGATATGCAAAGATCAGGATGTTATACTTGTTGATCTTGAGTCTGATTTTATCAAAATTTCAAAGCATGGATTAGTAGGAAAAGAGTTGATGCGTGATAATTGTCATTGGTACAAAAGAGAGTATAGCATAGTAGTAAGGTCAATTATCGAGAAGATTCTAGTTAATAAGCATTATTTCCATTGCTTATTTGAGGTGGATTTTAAAAATATACAGTTTGATGGTGTGGAAAAAATTATTTCTGATTTTAAGAAAGCTAATAGTAGGGATTTCGCTTTTAAAGGTGATTTTTGTGGCCTCATATACCGATGTACTATGAGTTCTAATTATGAATTTTACAATGTTTCCGAATCTGATATAAGTGATCTTAAAATAATGCATTTTATTGATTCTAATCTATTGGAAAGAGTATGGTTGTTAAAAAGCATTATTAAGCAAGCAATAATTGAGACTGCTTATTTAAACGAGTCTGTAGTTGATTTTTCGGATGAATATGAAAAAAATTGGCCCTATGTTCTGTATGTGGTAGGCGAAGCATTTAGACAATTGAATATGTTTCAGCGTGCTTTGATATATTTTGATTATGCAATTAATTTGAGAAATGATTTTTATTCGGCCTATCTCGGTAAGGCCTTGGCTTATAATGCATTAGGTGAGACACAAAAAGCCTATGATAATTTAAGCAAAGCAGGGGAGATTAATAGTTCTGTTGAGTTACAGTATTATAGAGAATTATTTAAATAATAAATTTTCTAAAAATTATGGAGCTATTTTTGTTTTTAGTTAATTTAAAAATTTAAAAGTGAAATGTGGAATTGAAAACTGATAGATTTCAGGTTTTTGGACATACTTAAGTAGAGATTGAAGATATAAATTAAATATGTTATTTAGAATAATACCTAGACGAAGTGTAGATAAAATAAGCTCTGAATTTAGAATTCTATTGAAAAAATTAGATTATAATTTAATCCCTGAGTTTGAAAGCAGTTTTGCAGCTTATATAAACTCTAAGAATGCGATTGTTACTCCTTCTGCTAGGATTGGAATGAGACTGATATTAGAATCTTTAGGTCTTCGGAAAGGTGATGAGATAATAGTACCCGCTTATACTCTAGAAGCTTTGATAAAGATAATAGTCTCATTAGGTTTTAAGGCTATTCCTGCTGATATAGATAGATATTCATTCAATATTACACCTGAATCGATACTGAAAAGAATTACTTTTAAGACTAGAGTTATCATTGCAACGCATATGTTTGGCAATCCTTGTGAAATAGATAGGATAGTTAAAATTGCAAAAAAAAGGTCAATTATTGTTTTAGAGGACTGTGCTCATTCCCTTGGCTCTAGTTTTAATGGTCGTAAAACAGGATCTTTTGGCAAAGCATCATTTTTTAGCTTTGACACTATAAAAACAATAAATACTTATGGCGGAGGTATGGTGGTAACGGAGGATTCTGTTTTGTATGCAAAGATGAGAAGTAATACTTTAAATAATAAATTTAAAAACTCTATACCCTACAATAAAATATTATTCTCTTTTTTAGAGGATAAATTTTCTAAAACTTTTATGTTTCTTCCCGTTTTGTATTTATTAGCTTCTTCTTGGGGCAATAAAAGTGTGTATAATTTATATAGAAAAATTCAGAGCATTGTTTCTTCTGGGAATAATTATACGGATTATCAAGCTTATTTAGGTTCTGTTAAGTTAAATGCGCTTGAATCCAGAATAACTAAGAGGGAAAAAATGTTTGAGTTACTACAGAGATATTTAAGAAAGGATATAATTCTTCAAAGGGTTGAGAGTAATGAAAAATCCAACCATTATTTTTTAGTGTTGATTAGTAAAGTAAGAGCTGAAGAAG
>CAYZBC010000538.1:0-2667 GCA_964476535.1 uncultured Maribellus sp. | reverse complement strand
TCGGCTTCTTTTTTTGTGTCGATAATCATTCGCAGAGGGTGATGTGCCAGGTAGGTATCCCAAACCCAGTCGTCAACATAAAAATCGCGATCCGATTCGTGTACCTGATGATCGTAAGCGCTGTAATATTTGCCACTTTCATTAATGTTTATCATGCGTTCGTAAGTCCGATAAAGTGAAGTGTAAAAAGTTCTTTTTTGAGCTTCGGTTCCACCTTTCACACGGATTTGGTTTAATGTTTTATTCCAAATATTTTTCCCGTTTTCTAACATTCCATCAAAATCCCAGGCAATAATTTCAGCTTCAAGGTTTAGTTTGGCTTGCTCTGCACTGATAAATGAAATGGCATATTTAAATTGAATGAGAGTGTTGTTGCTTTCAGAAAAATCTGCCCATAGCAATTGATTATTATCTCCAGTATTAATTATTGCTTTTTCGTTGAATTCACCATAAACAAAAGCTTTCATCCCCGAAAAATTTTCTGTGCCTGTAAAAGTTTTATCTGAAAGTGATTTCCATTCTCCGCTATTATTGAGGTTGAACTTTAACTTTTTCCCTGTGTTTTCAGGAAAAGCAAAACGAAAAAACCCGCTTTTATTTCCGGGAACAAATTCAGTTGTTATGTCCTCATCAATTAAAAAAGTGGAGTAGTAGTAAGGTTTAACAATTTCTAAATCATGGTCGTAGGTTTGACGAATATGCCAGGTGCCGTTTTCAGGATTTCCCGTTCCGGGTAAAACTCCAAACAAAGGTGTTTGCCGATGTGACGACATTGTTAGTGGGAAAGAACTTATCTGATCGTCCAAATAATCAGCACGAATGGGATGCATTCGAATCATTTGGTTAGGAAGCTGCACATTTGGCCGTGTGGGTTGCAATAATTGCCCTACATTTCCAATGTATGGATCAACAAAATCGAGGTTATTTTTTGTTTTGTTTTCAGTACCTGCGTTTTTTTGAGCTGGTGTACAAGCAGATAAAACCAGTAGTACGAAAAAAATGGCTGAATGTAATTGGTTCATAATTATATATATTTTTTTGATATATTTTTATTTCCGTAATCCCTTTGATTTAAGATATTTAATAAGGGCTTCGGGCTCGTCGGTTTGAATAATATTTGCCCTGTACCGAAGTAGTTCCTTCATCGCCTCCTCTGTTTTTCCGTTTCGGATTAAGTCGTCGGTTTCGCCAAGGGCATTTATCCATATTCGTGAATTATTTTTTCGAATTAAATCGGTAACATTTTCAGTATAAAATGAAGGATCGATGTGAACGACCTTCGGATGAAATACTTTTATGGCTGAATCAGCCATTTGGTACGAATAGGCCCGGGGCATCAATATCATTTCCGGCTCGTACGAAAGAACTTCTTTTAAAGCATCGTAATCGTTATCAAAAAAGAATACCTGCGACATCGTATTTGTTTTTATTACGACATCAACAACTGGTTTTAAGTGGCTGGTTTTTATGTCGATATCAACCATAGCTTTTCCACGAATCAAATTTAAAGCATCTTCAAAAGTGGCAAGTGATTCGTTGGTTAATGTTCCATCGGGCATCTTTAATCTGAATTTTTGAAGCTCATCCCAGGTATATTCTTCAGGATCGCCGGTTCCATTAGTTGTCCGGTCTATCGTTCCATCATGGTTTAAAACCACAACACCATCTTTTGTGACTTTTACATCCAGTTCAATAATATCTACGCCCAAATCAATGGCATGTTGTATGGCTGGCAATGAGTTCTCAGGATAAGTTTTATGAGAGGCTCTGTGTGCTGCAACCATTACATATTCTGAATTCGGATTAAGGAACTCTTTCGAAGTTTTAGTAAAATGCCTTCCTGTATTACATGCAGAGAGAAGGAAGAATACAATTAATATGTTTAATAGTTTGTTAAGTTTCATGGGTTCTTACGTTAATTTTTATAGAGTCCGAAAGTACAAAAACAAGACCTCTTTTTTTAATGGGATTTTGATTTGATATAATTGATTTTTGTTTCATTAATTACAGATCCTTTAACATTTTCTTTAATCCACCGTGAATAAGAGGTGCCGTTTCAGGACCAAAAGAATTATCTTCGCCATATTGAGGTTTTTTATTCCCATACATAAAAGGTGCTTCAACATCCCATTCGCTTTTGGGAACGATGTATCCAATTTCATCGTTGGCCAAACCAATAACAAATTTATATTTTCCAGGCATTAACTCGCGTAAAGCAGGTGTTTCTATGGGTTGTACATTGAAATCGTTTCCTTCGGGAGCTTCAATACCACCGTTAACAATTTCAGGATAGATTTCGCCTGGAACACAAATAAAACTTGCTGGTCCAAGAGTGAATGCAGCTATTTCAGTACGAGCTGTAAAATATCCTGTCAATCCTTTGTTTAGAAGTCCAATGGCCGCAGCTAAAGCGAATGTTTTATTTGAAAGAGGTAATTCAATTGTTTTTGCCCTCAGAGTAATTTGTGATTTTTCAATTATGGAACTGGGGTTCGCTAATGCATTAAGCGAAAGTAATCCCAATGTTTGTCCTTGAGCAAATAATTTATCATAGTTGGGTGTAGTAAATTCTGTATCAGAGAAAGGTCCCTTTATTGCCATAGAACCTCGTGTTGTCATTAATCCACCTACAGCACCGCTAAAATAAACGGCAGTTCCACCAACGCC
>CAYZBC010000537.1:0-2682 GCA_964476535.1 uncultured Maribellus sp. | reverse complement strand
AAGCAACTTTGTTAACTAACTAATAAGTATCTCTCTCCCGTACAGAATTTTCTGGTAAAAAGAGGTTATATATGTTTGATTTTGAGCAAGATTAGTTCTATAATTGTGGATAGAATGGCAAAGCAGAAATTGTGGAGATATTTGTTAGGTTCCCATGATACCAAAAAGCTAGCGCTTTTTGGTGGGTGAGTTCCAGGGTTCGCTTTCAATAATGAAGGGGAAAGAAATGGGTCTTCTGAACTGGATATCTAACAAGTGTATTGATAGGCAGGCAAGAAAAATTGTTAAAAAGGTTGCCAAGGTTTACAGAAATATAAGGACGCAGCATTCTAGTGAGAGCGAGCGACAAATCCTCCGGCGGATTTATGCTTATACTTTCACGAAAACAATCGATGAACTTACTGAACTAGATGAGCGTCTGATAGGCAAATATGCCCAGTCACTGAATGGAATTTGTTACCTAGTCGGGCAAGCTGCATACTTCCCAAAGGATCTATCCCGACAATTTATCATCTTCGCACACTCGATTGACAAAGAACTTTATAGTCGTGGATTTCCCGTACAAACAGAGGTAGCAAGAAGACTTTGGTTCGAGAAAGCGTTCCCCAGTCCGGGTATGGACTGGGGGATGGGATTGGAAGGAGGAATGCACTATTCCGACCACTGTTAAAGCGAACAAGCGGATGGAGGAGACGTCGGAAAACGCCACTCCTCATCCTAACCGTTATGTGGAAAAAAATAATAAAATGAAAAACAAGAAGCTTTCACAAAAAGTGCTTATCACAATCAATTCATGGAATGGGTTTGAAGATTTTGACGGAGCTAATATCGAATTTCTTAGTAAAGATCCAGAGATATTTGAAGATTACCAGCACACGGTTTTAATGGAGGCAATAGCAAGACAAGATGTTGATGTGGTAAAACACCTCATTCAAGCTGGAGCCAATGTAAATGCGGTTAACAAAGGAACTCAACAATCCGCTTTGTTATGCCTACCAGAAAAGTCAAAAAAAGGTGTAGAAATTTCCAATGAGTTAATCAATGTGGGTGCTGATGTCAATTACATTCAAAAGGATAAAGAAGTTATTGGTGATGATTGGTTTAATACCCCGCTTATAGATGCTTGCATGAATGGGAAATATGAACTTGTGAGAGTATTGTTAAAAGCAGGTGCCGACGTAAATTTATCTTGGAAGAATGGTTCAACTGCAATATGTATGGTAGACAGCGAATCAAAACATTACGCCAATATTTTAAAAGCACTAATTAGTGCCGGAGCAAACATAAATGATTGCGGTGGCTCTACCTTACAAAGTGCTATTCGTGAAAGTGATTTGAAGGCTATAAAAATACTTATTGAAGCTGGTGCCAGGGTTGACATTCAAAGTACAGATAAATTTCATGAGGGCAGAACACCATTTATGAGTTTTCTGAAAGGCGAATCGTTAGATTTAGGTGGAGAGGAGGAACAGAAATTATTTCGACTATTCTGCAAAAATATAGGTGATGTAAATATTAAAGATAAAAACGGGAAAAGTTTAATTTTTTATGCTCTTGATACTTACATAGGGTGTGACGATTTTGATTTGTTTGTATTGGAAAAAGTCTTACTTAGCAAAAACATTGATATAAACTTGACAGACAATAAAGGTAATACGGTACTAAATACGCTACTTTTATCTCTTGAAGAAGAGGGGGATACCACAGATGAGTTGTATGATAATGAAAAATACAAAATTGAATCACTTCTAATCTCAGGGAATGATATTGAAATTAGAAATCATAACGGTGATTCCCCAAAGATTATCGCAAAAAGAATTGGCAATACGGATATTCAATCTTTACTAGATAACAAAAATATTATCAATACAAAAAATCGCATGGGACAAACAGCCTTATTTATCGCTTGTCTACAAGGCCAAACAGAAAAAGTAGTGTGGCTCCTTAACAAAGGAGCATATATAAATGCCAAAAATAAATGCAATAAAATACCAAGGGGAGTGGATTTGTATGGTACATTTGTCCAAACATACGAAGAAACAATAAAACCAAAATTTTATGCTGCACTTATGGCGTCGCAAAACATTGAAACTGTTAAAGTCTTAATAAAAGCTGGTGCTCACATAAACGAAAAGGATTCAGACGGAAACACTGCTTTAATGTTGTATGCTAAAGATAATTGGTTTGAAGGAGTGGAAGAGTTAATTACTGCAGGGGCAGATACAAATTTAGTAAATAAATGGTGCGAAACTGCATTGATAATTGCAAAGAAAAATAGCGAATCAAAAACTATGTCCTGTAAAGAGCCTGAAAAGTTAATCCGTTTGCTCCAAGAGCGCACCAGCAGAAAATTTAGTCCATCAGTTTTATCACCATTGTTTTGTATATTTAAAAGTTAAAAATATATATTTATAGGATATCACATAACACCTTCACTCCACCCGACCCTTTCCGCGCTTCGCTTGGTTCGGGCGGGTGAGTTCTCTCTTTCACTCATTCCCGCTATTATAGCCCTATATCTAGCCAAAGGTAGCCACCTACAAGCCACTTTTTCTGCCAACTAATGGTTTGATTTTTATTGAGGTTTTAAACAATTTTAGGTATGGTAATATTAAAGTAGAAGTGGATGTTTAATGATTAGTGTTGACTGTAAACAAAACCTAAGGAGGTATTGGTGCGATG
>CAYZBC010000536.1:0-2692 GCA_964476535.1 uncultured Maribellus sp. | reverse complement strand
AAAAATTCTTTGTTCTCTGTTAGATTAGAAAAACAAAGGCATTTCTATTTTGTTTTTAGTAAGGCATCGGAATGAGAAGTTCCTCCCTTTATTGTATCCACTTCTATTTTCGGAGCAGTTTCTTCAGCGTAATTATAGCTTTTTTGCGGTATAATTGTTTTCAACTGATGAGTAATTATTTTTTCAACCGGAATGCTTCTTTTTACCAGGTCGATTTTATTTCCAATTTTTAATCCTAGGATATAAAAAATAGAGGAGATTAAAATTATTGCTTTCATTCGTTTTCTGTTTTATTGTGAAGGAACTCCCTTTGAGGACTTAAAACTTAAATTCGATAACCAAATTATATAATCGAAAGTAAACAGCGAAATAATATCTGTGAACTAACGAATATATTCTGCCAACAACAGATTTTTTTCTGTAAAGCAGATGGAGAGGTTCATGGGTTTTCATGTTTTTATGTTTTCCGATAATTATGAAATATAAAATGGTTTCAAAAAATCGGTATTAAAGAACTTACAAAATCTAAATGATTTTATAGCTTCCTTTGAGTTCGATTTTCCAAATAGCAACAAGAGTTATAGTTGGAACGATTAAAAAACACGGTACAATTTGAAGGATTATAATTGTTTTATTTTTGCCAGGTATTCAAAATGTACACTTTCTTCAATTAATAGGCAATTTAAGCCAACGTCATTTGCAAGTTTTTTTAATGAATCGAAATCAACAAACAACCATTTAAATGTTGATTTAGTATCTTTGTATGTAACTTTATATTCCATCTCGCCATAATATTTTTCATTTGTAAGGTCAATCCACATCGAACCATCTTCCTCTTCAAAAAGGTATTTAATGTCAGATGAATCAATTAGAATCTGTCCATTTTCAGTTAGCAGCGATTTTAAATGGAGTAGCAGTCTTTTTAATCCGTCGATGGTTTCACCAATTCCGGTTCCGTTCATTAATAGCAAAATTGTATCGTATTTTTTATCTAAAAAAGAATAAATATCGGCACAAATAACTTTTTGAATGCCGCGCTTTTGCAGTACTTCAACAGCCAATTCCGACTTTTCCAAAGCGGTGATATTAAATCCTTTTTTTTGTAAAAAAATTGAGTGACACCCGGCTGCAGCTCCCACATCCAGAACTTTACCACTGCATAGTTTTAGAGCTTTCCGTTCAAGTTTTGGCATCTCTTTTTCCGTGCGAAACAAGTAGGAGACAGGAATCTGTTCATTCTCGGTGTAATTACTATTCACAATTAAAATGGCAGCTTCACCTTTCGAATGGTAATCGTATATTGCTTGTCCAAATGGATCGTTCATTTTGTTAATTTGTTGCGAAGATAAAATATATTTTTCCTATTTTAGACACTTTATTATGAAACCAATTTTAATGACAAGAATCTTTTATTTTTTCATTTTGTCTATAATTGTTACTGTTATTGGGTGCAAGCAACAAACCGTTAAGTCGGATTGGAGAGGCCCTGCCCGCGATGGAGTTTATGCAGAAACTGAACTGTTAAGTTCCTGGCAGGAAAGCGGACCAGAATTGCTTTGGAGTTTTGAAGGTTTGGGTGCAGGCCACAGCAGTGTGGGAGTCGGAAACGACCGTATTTATATAAATGGAATGCCAGACACTTTAGGTGTGCTTTATTCATTTGATTTGTATGGAAATCTACTTTGGAAGAAAGTGTATGGCGAGGAATGGCACAAAGATTATACAGGTTCGCGTTCGACCCCAATTGTGGTGAAGGATTTGGTATATCTTGAAAGTGGTATGGGAGTGGTATTTTGTTTTAATGCATTTTCGGGCGAGATTGTTTGGAAAGTTGATTTAATTGAAAAATTTGAAGCCAAAAATATTCAATGGGGAATGGCGGAATCCTTACTTATCGATGGTGACAGATTAATTTGTACTCCTGGAGGAGAAAAGCATAATATTGTAGCGCTTAACCGTCATTCGGGAGAAACGATGTGGACAAGCGAAGGTTTTGGAGAACCAGCTGCTTATTGTTCCCCAATTTTAGTGGAGCATAATAACACGAAGTTGATTGTAACAATGACCGAACAATCTGTTATTGGAGTTGATGCAAATACCGGAGAATTTTATTGGAGAGAAGAACAACGGCAGGGGAATAACATCCATGCCAATTCACCGGTTTATTCTGATGGTGTTATTTATTTTTCAAGCAGTTCGGCAAAAGTTAATGGTGGTTTAATGGCTTTAAAATTGTCGGAAGATGGCAAGCAGGTAGAACAACTTTGGCGAAATGAATCTTACAAAAATTTGATGGGCGGAATTATATTGCTAGATGGAGTTATTTATGGTTCAGAATATCGAAAAACAAATTGGTATTCCATAAATATTTCGACTGGAGAAAAAACACTTATTTCAGATGATTTTGGTGCAGGAGCAATAATTTATGCCGACGGTCTATTCTATTGTTACAGCGAAAAAGGAGAAATGGCTTTGGTACAGATGGATCAGGAAAATTTTGTGATTAAAGGCAAATTTGAAGTTCCGTTAGGTAGAGATCAACACTGGGCGCACCCGGTAATAAAGGATGGACGTTTGTATGTGAGGCATGGAAATGCCTTAATGGTTTATGATATTTCAGCCCGATAAAATGTAATTAATTAACTAAAGAACTGTTCTCATGTTTCAGAAAAAAGAAAGAACGGCTCTCTAA
>CAYZBC010000535.1:0-2699 GCA_964476535.1 uncultured Maribellus sp. | reverse complement strand
CAATGATAGAAAATATCGGTGATGTTCTTGCCATTATGGAGCCTGATGGCATATTGAAATATCAAAGTCCAAATATTGAGAAATATTTTGGGTGGAAGCCAGAAGAAATTATCGGCACAAGCAGCTTTGAAAAGGTGCATCCGGAAGATATTAAAAGGATTGAAAAAGAATTTAACAAAATACTCGAAAAAGATTCCTCTTTGGTAGTTGAATTCAGACACAAATGTAAAGATGGTACTTATAAATGGATAGAACTTGTTGCCGCTAACCATATCAACGATCCTGCAATCAATGGTGTGCTCGTTAATTACCATGACATCACTGAGCGCAAGCAGGCAGAGAAAAAGTTGCAGGAAAGTGAAGAGAGATTCAAACGTCTTTTTAATGATTTAGGCGATGCTGTTTTTGTTACTAAAGTTGGTGGGACTGATAGCGCCCAAATATTAGAAGTTAATCCGGCAGCAGAAAAGCAAACTGGTTATACAAGGGATGATCTGCTTAAAATGAACATAGCCCATGATCTTTCCATTGCTGGTAGTTCTGACAGTCACCTTGATGAATGGGATAAAAGTCTGGTAAAAGGACAAAAGGTTTTATCAGTTGAAAAGAAAAGGAAAAAGGACGGCACAGAATACTGGACCCAGGTAGTACTCACCCCTATTGATTATAAAGGCGAAAAAGCCTGTTTATCAATTAATCACGACATCACCATTCGGAAGCTGGCAGAAATAGCACTTAAAAAAAGTGAAATCCAACTACAAGAACTCAATGCCACCAAAGACAAACTTTTTTCAATAATAGCACACGATTTACGAAGCCCGTTTAATAGTATTTTGGGCTTTTCGGAACTTCTAATTGAAAACGTAAATGAATTTGAAACTGAAGAAACTGAAAAGTATTTAGGCGTTATAAATACATCAGCCCAAAACACGCTTGTTTTACTTGATAACTTATTAAATTGGGCAAAAACACAAACCGGAAATATAATTGTTGAACCAGAAAATATTATTTTTTCCGAGGTTATTCAAGAAATAATAGAAACATCAGATTCAACAGCAAAATCAAAAAACATCTCTTTAAATTATTCCTCATTGGAGGAAATAGAAGTTTATGCCGATGAAAATATGTTAAAAATAGTTTTGCGAAATCTTATTTCTAATGCAATAAAATTCACCAACCCTGGTGGGGAAATAAATGTATCTGCAATTTTAAAACAAAATCAAGTTAAAATTTCTATTTCCGACAATGGAGTTGGGATGAATGAAGAAAAACGTAAAAAGCTTTTTAATATATCGTCAAATGCAACTTCTCTTGGTACGGCAAACGAAAAAGGTTCTGGCTTAGGATTAGTGCTTTGCAAAGAATTTGTGGAAAAACTCGGCGGAAATATTTGGGTAGAAAGCAATCACGATATTCATCGGAAGGAAACAGGAAGTACTTTTTATTTTACACTTCCAGGTACCTTACAGTAAATCAGATTTTTACTAATAAATATATTCCAAAGAATAAATTGAAATGAAGCAAATATTATTATTAATCACCTTTTTGTTTTTGTTTTATTCGTTGTTTGCCCAAAAACCTGAAAATACCAATCAACAACTGAACAATCAATTGAACCTTGAAGGGTATATCATGCCATTATATCAATTTAATGATGAATCGAATAATTTTGAATTGAATTATTTACGATTAAAGAGTAAAGGAATGATAAC
Source organism: uncultured Maribellus sp. (assembly GCA_964476535.1). Taxonomy (GTDB): domain Bacteria; phylum Bacteroidota; class Bacteroidia; order Bacteroidales; family Prolixibacteraceae; genus Draconibacterium. The sequence continues at coordinate 987 of CAYZBC010000535.1, read as the reverse complement.
AAATTTTTTGGGTTACTTCATTCAATTTGATGTTGCAAAAAAACCAACTATTAAGGATGCGTCTATTGATTTAAAATTTAATAAATATATTAATTTAAGGATCGGGCAGTTTAAATATCATTTTGGGATTTATAAAAAACCCTGGGATTTTCCAACAATATATAAGCCATCGATAATTAGTCATCTTTTTGGAGACCCTCGCGATATAGGAATTCAACTAAGTGGTTCGGTCGGAAAATTGGATTATTACGCTTATGTAATGAACGGTACAGCTAGGGGTGTCGAAGAAGATGATAAGAAAAAAACCACATTACTTTCGATTGATTATAGTTTAAATTCAAATCTCAAAATTGGCACTTCTCATTATCTTGGCTCGCGTAATTTTAATGAATATGAATCGCAAATATTAGCTGCTAAGAGAAATAGGAATAGTGTTTATTTTTGGTATGATAATCAAAAATTGCTTATGCAATTTGAATCAATTTGGGGTGCTGATTATTTATATTCGCATTATGGACATTATTTAATAATTGGATACCATATAAATAAGATAGTCCAACCAGTTTTTAGGTATGATTGTATACGATCTGAGTTTATAAGTTCTGTAGGAACAAAATTAGCTGGTGGAATCAATTTTCATTTTAGCGAACGCTTTTATTTAAGGTCCATTTTCGAGTTTAATAATTATTCAGGAAGTGAATTTAAATTTGAAAGAATGGCTCTTGAGTTGGGAGTAATGCTATTTTAAGAATATTTCAGCAATGATATAAATTTGCTTTAATGACCTCTATTATTAATTCCTATATAAGAACATTTTCTTTTTTTCTCTCAGATTTTATTTAACTGAAATTAAACAAGTAAATTATTTTCATCCTAATATCCCTATTCTACGTAGGATATTTAGCTTGTTATTTTCAGCATTTTTTACTGTTCTTTTCAGAATATATCACTACCACTAAACGGAAAATTCTACCTTACTTTGAATTG
>CAYZBC010000534.1:0-2708 GCA_964476535.1 uncultured Maribellus sp. | reverse complement strand
AAAACCCATTGTTTTTGCTGCATGTAAATATATTTCCGGCTCAGGCTTCCAGCTGCCAATATCAAAACAACTAAAAATGTTATTCCCAAATTTACCAATTAAGTTGGTTGAAGTTAGGTTTAACCTTATTTTTTCCTGAGGTCCGCTGGAAGCGGTACAAATTGGAACAGTAATTTTATTCAACAAATTATGAACACCTTCAATAGGTTTAAGTTCAGTTCTATATGCTTCATACGATCGTTTTCTGAAATCCTTTTCAAAGCCTCCAGGTAATTCACTTCCCATTTTTTCTGTAAAAAATCTCAAATTATCTTTCATTGGGGTTCCGGTAATTTGTTCTAAAATAGTTTCGAAATCTATTTTAAATCCTAATTCAAGAACCATCTTTTGAAAGATTTTGGCCGAAATAGCCTCACTGTCAACAAGCACCCCGTCACAATCGAAAATTATACATTTGTATTTCAACATTATTAACTTTAAATATTAGATTCAAATTATTTTTAACACCTTTTTCAAACATACAAATAATCATTCAAAAATTCATGGATGCAAAAATATCAAGACTTTGACAAATTCAAGATATAATTTTCCAGAATTTATACTTTCTTTTTACTATATTCAAACCCGAAATCAAAATTCTAAACCAATGAAAAAAAATACCCGTCGTGAATTTATTACCAAAAGTACAGCCGCAGTTGCAGGCGTATCAGTTGGATTAAATGCATTTAGTTCGAAACAAACGTCCAGAATTTTTGGAGCAAACGATAAAATCAGAATGGGTTTTATTGGAATTGGAAATCGTGGATCGCAATTGTTAAATATATTCATGAAAAATGAAGATTGTGAAATAGCTGCATTGTGTGATGTTTACGAACCTTATACCACTCGTGATCGCAATCAGGTTAGTCCACGCTTTATTGAGTTGTTAGGTTCACGAATCCCAAAAATGGGAGAGAAATTTCCTAAACAACCAAAAATTTATTCCGATTATCAAAAACTGCTTGAGGATAAAGATATTGATGCTGTGTGTATTGCAACACCCGATCACTGGCATGCATTAATAACTGTTCAGGCTATTCAGGCGGGAAAAGATGTTTATGTTGAAAAACCTTTGACAGCGACAATTTATGAAGGCCGTAAAATGGTGGAAGTTCAGGCAGCAAGTCAGCAAGTAGTTGCAGTCGGACTAAACCGCAGAGGATCTTCTGTTTTTCAAAAATTAGCAAAGGAAATTCCAAATGGCAAGATTGGCAAGGTTTCGGTTGCAAGAGCAGCCCGTATAAGTAATATGTTTCCAAATGGCATTGGTAAAATGAACCCGGAACAACCACCAAAAAATCTTGATTGGGACATGTGGTTGGGGCCACGTGGTGTTCGTCCGTTTCAATATAATATGGCACCTTATTATTTCCGCTGGTGGAGCGATTTCTCTTCACAAATGGGGAACTGGGGCGTGCATTACATGGATGCAATCCGTTGGATGTTAGGAGAAACCGCACCGGTGGCAATTAGCGCTAATGGTGGTAAATATGTATTGGATCATGATGGCGACATTCCCGACACGATGCAAGTATGTTTCGAGTTTGCCTCAGGCTCAATGATTTCGTTCAGTATTTATGAGGGGGCCAGTTCAAAGTTATTTCCTTACGGTGAACTTGAACTTTTGGGAACTAAAGGAAATTTGTACGCCGATGAACGCGGTTATCAGATCGTTCCGGCTAAAAAGGGGCAATTCCAAACCTGGGAGAAACCGATGGAGGCAGAAGAATTTGAAAATCCAAACCGAAATCTAGACGATGGCAGCTCCGCAGACAGTACTACTGGATTGATCAATAATTTTCTTGAATGTGTAAAATCTCGAAAAACACCACTTTGTACTTTGGAAGATGGTCACCGTTCAACCTCTTTTGCACATTTGGCAAACATTGCTCTTGCAACAAAGGAACGTTTACAGTGGGACGCTGAAAAGGAGCGGTTCATAAACAGTGATGAAGCAAATAAATTATTGCATTACGAATACAGAAAACCCTGGAAATTATAAGAAATTTAGAAATATCTGAATTTTAAAAATTTTAGAATAATTAAATGAATTCAAGAAGAAATTTCATAAAAACAACTGCTGCCGGAGTTGCAGGAATTATATTGGGGAACAGTGTTTCAGCATCTGTTTTATCGGCATCAAAAACAAAACATCCCATCCATGTTTTTACAAAATGTTTGCAGTTTTTAGATTATGATGAAATTGCAGAAGTTTTGGCGAAACACGGTTTCGATGGCGCCGATTTAGCCGTACGAACAGGTGGGCAGATTTTGCCAGAAAACGTTGAAACAGACTTGCCAAAAGCTGTAAAAGCATTGCGAAATGCGGGAGTCGACTCCAATATGATTGTTACAAAAATAAATGATGCCGATGACCCACTTGCGATATGTACTTTAAAAACAATGGCCGATTTGGGCATCAAATATTATCGACTGGGTTACCTGGCTTATGACAATAATAAATCGGTAATTCAAAATCTTGACCAGCACAAAATCACCTTCGAAAAGCTGGAAAAACTAAACCGGAAATTCGGAGTTCACGGAGGTTACCAAAACCATTCGGGGCAACGTGTTGGAGGTCCAGTCTGGGATTTGTATTATTTATTAAAAGATTGCGATCCTGAATTTATTGGCGTTCAATACGATGTCAGGCATGCAATGGTTGAAGG
>CAYZBC010000533.1:0-2717 GCA_964476535.1 uncultured Maribellus sp. | reverse complement strand
CATTTTAATGGTTTCTACATGAATGGGCATTATATGCGTAAAAGGTTCATCTAAAAGGCAAAACATTGAATTGGTTCTTAGTATTGCATAAATTTCAACAATTCGTCTTACGCCTCCTGACATTTCGCTTAGGCGTTTTTTGTAGAATTGTGAAAAACCCGGGAAAAAATGCACAAATTCGTTGAAATCTATATCGAATTTTTTAAACACTATTTTCAGATGAATTGACTTCAACATAAAATTAAATTGTGGAAGAAAGCTAATTAGTCCGGGAGTTTTATATGGTTCGGAAATAACCTGTCCGTTTATTCTTATGGATTTATTCTCAATCAAAATAGATGGAAAAGGTGCTTTTGTGAGTACCTTTTTTGTTTTACAAGTTTTTGTTTCACGACTCAAAACAACCGAAAAGTTTGCCGTAAATCTCTTTTGATCAAGCAATCTATAATCTAAAGAATCTTTCTCCGTTAAGTCTTTAAACACCGACCTGAAATCGCATTTTCTAACTCCTGTTTTTAGTGATCTTTTTTCAATGATTAAACTTTTTTAGAGTCGGTTGTAATGTAGAATGTCTCAGCAAAAAACCTTGATACTCAATTTTGAAATAAGGAATATAAAATAATAATTCTTTTAAGCTTTGAGAATTTCCAAACAGGAGTTTCTCCTATTGAAATTATAAAAGATGATTCAGTATCACATATTTATCCCCAACAAAACGGTAACTTGAACCGCACTGGATGTCCCTCTTTGTTTATACACAAAATTGGGATAAAATGCCAATTCAAAAGAGGGCACAAATTTGTTGGTTACCTTTGCATCGGGTTGAAATCCGGCAAGTAATCCGTAGTAAATTGTACTAAAAAAATCTTTCCCACTTACATTAACATCTTCTTCTAAAATAGGATTATCCACATTTTGGCTTTGTATTATTTTTTTGCCGGTTGTACGCGAGAAGAGATGTACTCCTGCTATTGGGCCAAAATAAATAAAAGCTTCACTTCGTCTTTGTATTTGTTGTTGATAAAGAAATTTCACAAATGCGTTACCCGACATGTGTTTTAATTCTTTTGAGCTTAATGTAAGTGTATTACTTAAAACATCGCTTTCTTTAAAATAAAAAAATGCCAATCCCGGATTAATACTTATTTTCTCATCTCTTTGAAATTCAATGGGAATTGGTTTTTCCACAGAAAAAGTTGGAAAAGTATTCACTTCGCTTGTTTCGGTTGCTCCAGACTCATTTCCCAAAAAAACCGGTAGTCCAAGTCCAATTTTTAAGTCAGACGTTCGTTGGCTAAAAGATTGAAAAGACAGACTTATTAAAATGATTATCGCAAATAAATATTTCATAATAGGTCGGGATTTAATGTGTTTTAAAGATAATTAAATTAATTAAAATTCATAATGCAAGTCCTTTAGCTTTCCAAAACCACCACCTCCAGGTGTTTCAATTACAAATCGATCACCTTCTTCAATATTAATATTCTGAATGGAATCCAATTCAACTATTTCTCCCTTTTTACGAATTATTTTTTGAAAACCAGGTTTTCCCGAATCCCCTCCTTTAATTCCAAACGGCCCCGAGTTTCTTCGTTGCGAAAGAACGGATAGATTTACCGATTCAAGGAAAGTAAGAATTCGTTTTACGCCGTTTCCGCCGTTCCATTTTCCTTTGCCGCCCGAGTTTTTACGAATGCTGAATTCATCCAAACGAACAGGGTAGCAGTGTTCCATAATTTCCGGGTCGGTAATGCGAGTGTTTGTCATGTGGTGGTGAACTGCACTTGCCCCGTTAAAACCTTCGCCAGCTCCGCAACCACCACAAATGGTTTCGTAGTAGCCAAAATTATTGTTGCCAAAAAGTGTATTGTTCATTGTTCCCTGACTGGCGGCAACCACACCAAAAGCTTTTAGCAAAGTATCGGTCAGTCGCATACTAATTTCAACATTTCCCCCAACTACCGCCGGACATTTCTTGGGGTCGTCGTCAAAATCTGGATTTAGTAATCCGGTTGGTAAAATAATTCCAACTGGTTCCAACAGTCCATCGTTTAAAGGAATGGGCTCATTTAAAAGTAATCGTAAAACATAAATTATTACACTTTTAACAATGGCTTCTGTTGCATTCATATTTCCGGGATGCACGGGTGAGCTTCCGGTAAAATCGATTTTACATAAGCCATTATTTAGTTTAATACTGACTTTGAGTGGTGAACCGTCATCAAGAAACTCGGTAGCAGAATAATTGCCATCCGGAAATTTCTGCAAAGTAGCTTTCATTTTTGTTGAAGCATGTTGACGAAGCAGATTCAGATAAGTTTGAACTGTTTCATTCCCATGATTACTAATTAACTCGATTAATGCATTTGCACCATTTTTGTTTGCCGCCAAAGCTGCATTTAAATCGGCAAGATTTTCATCTACTGAACGAGTTGGATATTTGCAATTCAGTAAAATATCCCGCATTCCTTTCCAGTTTGCAACTCCTTTTTTTATTAAATAGAAAGGAGAAATTGTAACTCCTTCCTGTTCCAAATTGGTTGCATTTGGTGGCATCGAACCAGGGCTGATTCCACCAATTTCAGAATGATGAGCGCGATTAACCACAAAGCCAACACGTTCGTTTATATAAAATACCGGAGTAACAACAGTAACATCGGGTAAATGTGAACCTCCATATTTTGGGTGGTTGGTAACAATTGTATCGCCCTCCTTAA
>CAYZBC010000532.1:0-2723 GCA_964476535.1 uncultured Maribellus sp. | reverse complement strand
CATAGTGAACTCTCATCACCTAGTTATTTACCATGCACGGCACACCAAAAAAAAAAACCACCTGCCTCACGACAAATGGTTTTTAACTATAGAGTTTGAATCTTTTCTTTTAGAACAATAAACTAATTGTTACAGTTAAACCAGCCATTACAACCGATACCATAGTCATTAATTTAATCAAAATATTCAATGAAGGACCAGAAGTATCTTTAAACGGATCGCCAACAGTATCGCCTACAACAGCTGCATGGTGAGCATCACTTCCTTTTCCACCGAAGTTACCTCTTTCGATGTGTTTTTTAGCGTTATCCCAAGCACCACCGGCGTTATTCATAAATACGGCCAATGTGAAACCTGCCGTTAAACCACCGGCCAAAAGACCAATAACACCAGCAACTCCCATAGAAACACCAACTAAAACAGGAACAAAAATGGCTACTAAAGCAGGAAGCAACATTTCTTTTTGTGCACCTTTTGTCGAAATCTCAACACATTTTGCATATTCTGGAGTAGCCTTTCCTTCAAGGATACCAGGAATTTCGCGGAACTGACGACGAACTTCGTCAACCATTGCACCAGCAGCACGACCTACAGCTTTCATAGTCATTGCGCTAAATACAAATGCCATCATCGAACCTAAGAATAAACCACCTAAAAATAATGGGTTAAAAAGTGTTATATCGTAAGCAGCAGCTAAATCTTTTACCGAAGCAGTAGAAATCTTAATCACCTGTAATCCGTCTTGAGCAGCAGGAACCACATCGTTATAAAAGATATAATCTCCTTTTGTTATAAAACCTTCGCCAGCTTTTGCAATTTTACCAAACCACAACCTTACTTCTTCCATATAAGCCGAAATAAGTGCCATTGCAGTTAATGCTGCCGAACCAATTGCAAAACCTTTACCGGTTGCAGCAGTAGTATTACCAAGTCCATCTAATGCATCAGTACGTTCGCGAACTTCTGCTGGAAGGTTTGCCATTTCAGCGTTACCACCTGCATTATCAGCAATAGGACCAAAAGCATCAGTAGCTAAAGTAATTCCTAATGTAGAAAGCATACCTACAGCAGCAAATCCAATTCCGTAAACACCCATTGCGAAATGAGTAGAACCACCGGCAGCCCAGAAAGAACCCATAATTCCAAGAACGATTGTTACTACAGGAATCCATGTTGAATACATACCAACAGCCAAACCATCGATAATAGTTGTTGCAGGACCTTGTTGTGTTTGCTCGGCAATACCTTTTGTGGGAGCATATTCATCGGAAGTATAATATTCGGTAGCCTGACCAATAATAACACCGGCAGCTAAACCAATTACTACAGCACCAAATACACCCCAGGTTACCCAACCAAAATAGGCCATTCCGGCCATTGCGATAAGAATCAACAACGAACTACCAAAAGTTCCGATAAACAAGGCACGTAATAAAGTTTTTTGAGTTGCATCTTCTTTTGTACGAACCATAAAAATACCTACAATTGAAAGTATAATACCGATAGCGGCAACAATCATTGGAGCAGTTACCGCCTTAAGAGGGTCGATACCTGTATCGCTTAATACAATTGCCGGAAGAGCAGCACCAAGTGCAGCGGTTGCTAAAATAGAACCCGCATAACTTTCGTAAAGGTCGGCTCCCATACCTGCAACGTCACCTACGTTATCGCCTACGTTATCGGCAATAGTTGCCGGGTTACGTGGGTCATCTTCAGGAATACCAGCTTCTACTTTACCTACAAGGTCGGCACCAACATCAGCAGCTTTAGTATAAATACCACCACCAACACGTGCGAATAAAGCTTGCGTAGAAGCTCCCATTCCGAATGTTAACATGGTAACCGTAATTTCAATTAACTTAACTCTCGAACCAGCGTCAGTAATTACACCATTTACAGCATAATCGGCACTTCCGTGTACAAAATGAAGACCTAAAAACTCTAAGCCATTAGCCATGTGCTCGGGAGTAAATACAACTTCGCTTAAAAACCAGTACCAAGCTGCAATATCTAACAATGCAAAACCTACAACAATTAAACCCATTACAGCGCCACTTCGGAAAGCTACTTGTAATCCTTTGTTTAACGATTTAGATGCACCGTGGGCAGTACGTGCCGAAGCAAATGTTGCCGTTTTCATTCCCAAGAAACCGCAAAGTCCCGAGAAAAATCCACCGGTTAAAAACGCAATGGGTACAAATGGATTTTGTACGCCAAAATAAGCCATAATTGTAAGTAGTATAAAAAGTATTCCAAATACAATTCCAACTACTTTGTACTGGCGTTTCAAGTAAGCCATTGCACCTTCGCGAACGTATTGTGCAATTTCTTTCATCCGGTCAGTACCTTCCGAATTCTTCATCATCGATTTAAAGAAGAACCAGGCAAACGCCAATGCCAAAAGCGAGGCAAATGGCACTAATAAGAAAATTTTACTCATGAGTTGATAATTTTTATGTAACTTCTGTTACGGTTTAGATTTTTGAATATATAATATAGAAAATTGAAATGTTTTTAATCGCTCTGAATTTTGGCATTTTAAAACAATAAAAAAATATTGAAGACAAAGATAAATTTTAATATGAGAAGCTAATATTTTGAAAACCTATTTGACAACAGTTTGAAAATAAATTAACACACAAAATTATGATTTTGCAAAACATAGTTCCTTATTGTAGCTTTTTGATAGATTGCATCTTTTGAATTCCATAGTTAAAGAACAG
>CAYZBC010000531.1:0-2736 GCA_964476535.1 uncultured Maribellus sp. | reverse complement strand
TAGGATAACCGAAATAATACCTGCATCCTGCCTGTATCGCCCCTTCTCCAACAGCGCCATTTCCAGACATTAAGACTTTCTCTGCCATTTAAATCCTCCCTACATCCCACTGAATCCCCCTTCAAAGGGAGACTGTTTAATTTTTACTTAAATATCCACCCAAACTTGAGGTTCCATTTTGTTACCTCAAGTTGTTAAATTCTTCATGTGTTAATTGAAACATAAAATCTTTTTCTCAATAATATCTTGTTTGACAATATCCGTAATTTTTCCCTTTTGTCATTGCAAATCCCGAACGCTTTCGGGATGAAGCAATCTCGCTTGTCATTCTCCTCCCTAATCCAACATGTCGCTTTTGAAAAAACTACTAGACAACTGCATTTCTGCTGTTCTTTTCGATCTGAACTTGGCAAAGCACAATTTGAGCTTGTAGCTTCAGTCGAAATGCACGCTCTGTGCCCCAGTAACGACCCAACGCACCACCTATAATACCGATAGCTCCAATGATGCTCAAGACAACTAAGACATTATTTGCCCAACTAATGGCAATTACAATACCAAGAATGAAGCCAGCGATTGCCCCCAAGAGCGTGTAATTCCTTACCACTTGACTCGCTTTTATATACAACCGTGCAGCAAACTTTTCAATTATTTTTGAATCGTAAAAAATCTGCATTGTGAACCTCCTTCCTATGATTATCTACATCTACCATTTTATAAATGCTTTAAACTTATCTAAGTTTGTCAACATACTTAGATAAGTTTGTTAATATATAAAATAATGACCCCGCAATTATTGAGCCAAACAATGCTCCTGATGCTTTCATGTCTTTGCGTGAGCTACGCATAAACATCCAAATCATAAGCAATAAAATAAATATTGAAATAGTTTTTACTGATGGAAAGAACCACACTGAAATAAACAAAAATAAAAACATCGTCAAAAACAATATTACTTCCAATTTAGATGATTTTTTTTCACCATCTTGATACCAGCAATACCACCACATTTCGCCTCCTCCCACCTTTTTGTTTTTAGTCATTTCTCTTTAGCGTTACTATACTCAAGTTAACCCCTCAATACATAAAACCTATAAAGCACATAAACCCTATAAAATACATAAGCCCCTATTAGTATTAAAAAACCGATTGCAACTCCTATGATTAGCTTCCATGAGAGATGTTTTTTTGTTGAAGCAGATAACACTGCCACTGCTTCCGCATTAAATAAACTGACAAATTGTGCTATAGATTTTGCAGGTTGCCATCTTTCCAAACCTTCAGGTGAAATATGATCTTCAGGCAAGACTCTTTTTTCTTGAATCCATCTTTTTATAGCCTCTGTATCTGAAGGTCCATAAATAGTGCCATCTGCTTTCTTTACCGTCCACCTTTGATTATCATTGTTTTTTATTGTCATTTTGTGCCTTTATGTTAATTCTAACTCCTTCGCAATTCCGTTTTTAATAAAATCCACAAAATCACAATCATATGAATCTTCGTTTACCTTAAACCACTTCCAATCCCTTTTAACAAATTGTTTCATTGCCGGTTGAAGGTATTTCTCGTTTTGTAGCTTACGAAAATAAATGCTTTCCATGAAGTTCCATACCATAGCAGCATACACCGCTTTTCCTTCCTCAGAACCTGAAATAATATCAGGATATTTTATTGCTAATTCGTTAATTTGAAACAACAACTGGTCAGCTTGATTAATACGATTTTGATATCTGTTTGCAATATAAGTTGCAACCGTAAATGAAAATGCCCCTACTGCCACTAAAGCACTTATTACTTCAATCATAATAATTTATCCAATCTTATACAATTTCGAGATTGCTTCAGGACTTTGTCCTTCGCAATACCATGTTTCTTACTCATTATTTAAACTAAATTTCAATAATTTTGTTTTGAGCCGCAATAGCTCTTTACCAAAAGCATCCATTATTTCATCATACATATCTTTTATCTCTTCTGGTAAATAATCATGAACTATTCTATTTCTTATATCTCTCATCTGCATCCATAGAGTAATGGAACTTATTATTTCCAATTTTCCCATTCTGTTCAATAGATCTCTTATGGTTTCAGAATTTTCGCCATACATTAATTTTTCATAACTTCTAAAATATTTCAAACTAATTTCAATTGCACGGATAAATCTATCACTCAAAGCATCATATGGCTCCCTTTCTTTGGGACTATATGTTTTATTTACATCGAAAGCTTTTACTTCATTAAGTGAAGCCTCTACTAAATTGATTGCATCTATTGCTTTATTTAAAGATGCTTTAGTTATAATTTGTTGATCCTCTCTCACTTAAATTTCTCCATTTTAATTACATTCAGAAAAGCGTTTTGTTCCCTTGTCAACTTTAATTTATTCATTACAACTACATCAATTTTCTCTTCGCATTCCATAAAAAATCTTATAGAAACCTTCCGTGAAAGTTTGAACGCATTTTCCTTGGAAAATATCAGAATATCAACATCTCCCCCTTTTTTTGCATCATCTACTCTTGAACCAAACAAATAAATATCGCCATTGATATCTTCAACTGCCTTTCTTAACGCCTTAGCTTCTGTATTATCTAATCTCATTACATAATATCTTCTTTCACCTTAAACAAGAATACCCTTTTTTTTGAATATAGGCAAGCAGTAAATCTCTTCATAAATTTATTAAACCTATCCTCTGCTCCTTGTTTCCAGTTGAATGAGCGATATGTATTAGAG
>CAYZBC010000530.1:0-2740 GCA_964476535.1 uncultured Maribellus sp. | reverse complement strand
AAACTATTAAACTCTTGCCAAATAGTACAAGAATATTAGAAATAAGATACTAAGATGAAAGCAAAATTTATATTTGTTCTGTTCGCAAACGTTTTTACTCTTTCTTCATGTACGAAAGAGACCACCCGTCCTAATATTTTATTTATTATTGCCGATGATATTTCCCGAACCAGCATGGGAGCTTATGGTTGTAATTATATAAAAACACCCAATTTCGATAGAATTGCTGATGAAGGAGTGTTGTTTACTAATGCCTATGTTACAAATCCGAAATGTGCTCCTGCCAGAGTCAGTCTATTAACAGGTCGTTATTCATGGCAATTGGAAGAGGCTGCAAATCATCAACCAGTAATTCCACCAAAATGGAAATTTTATCCTGATTTACTGGAATCATCAGGTTATATTATCGGATTTACAGGTAAGGGCTGGGCCCCCGGGAAATATTATGGAGAGCACAATCCGGCAGGTTGGGAATACAATGAATTAAAACTTAATCCTCCATATTCCGGAATTAGCAATAAAGATTATGTTGCAAATTTTGATTCTTTTCTTGATAAAAATACCGATGATAAACCTTTCTGTTTTTGGTTTGGTACTCATGAAGCTCATCGTGCTTTCGAAAAAGATTCTCACAAAAAAGAAAATGCCGATTTGAGCCAGGTTGAAGTACAAAATTTTTTTCCTGATAATGAATTAATAAGGGGAGATCTTGCCGATTATGGCGTTGAAGTTGAATACCATGATATGCTTATAGGAAAAGCTTTAGAATCTCTCGAAAAGAGAGAATTGTTACATAACACCTTAGTAGTTGTTACTTCTGACCATGGAATGCCATTCCCTCGCGTTAAAGGACAAATTTATGAAGAAGGTTTTCATGTAGCATTTGCTGCTCGTTGGGGTGATAAAATTAAGGCTGGTAGAATTGTAACAGATTACATTAATTCCCCTGATGTTGCTCCTACATTTCTGGAGATTGCAGGTATTGAAAAGGATGCTCAAATAACAGGCAACAGTTTTCTTGATGTTCTGATATCTGAGAATTCTGGCAGGATTGATACAAGTCGTAATTTTACTGTTATTGGTAAAGAAAGGCATGACCTTGGAAGAATGGAGGGTGAACAACACTCAGTCGGTTACCCCGCCCGTGCAATAAGAACAGACAAGTATTTTTATGTTCACAATTACAAGCCAAACAGATGGCCAGCCGGAGATCCTGAATTTGACTATATGAATTGCGATGGTTCTCCCACTAAAACATATCTGACCAAATTGATTGAAAGTGACAAGGATTATAAGTATTATTTATCTGCTTTTGGGAAAAGACCTGCCGATGCATTTTATGATATTAATAAAGATCCTGATTGTATAAATAATTTAGCAGACTTACCCGAATACGAAGAAATTATTAAAGAGCTTAGTGCAAAAATGATTAAAGTTCTAACAGAACAAGAAGACCCAAGAGTACTTGGAAATGGTGATATTTTTGATTTTTATCCGCACCGTGATGACCCAAGAATACAAAAACTGTATAAAGATAAATACTACAATATGTGGGATAAGTTTTACGAAAAATATGGAACACATTCGGTTCCATTACCTCCCAATAATTAAAGGGATAAACAACAGCATTATATCCGTCCTACCAACTCCGTCTTTTCGCATCCAGTATTTCAGCATAAATTTGTTGCATGCGAAAAAATCAGAAATACAGCAAAGAAGAGACGTACCTTGTCATTGAGATGTGGCGGGAAAGCGGAAATCGTGTAGCAACCTGTAAATTATCTTGAATTTTTAATCCTGATTATTGTTTATGCCCACCTTTCCAATCCTCCCATCGCCACCTGCAACAAAACCTGCTAACTTCCCGGGAGTTGCTTGAAATGTATAATAATTGATTTCTCCCACAAAATTCCAGTTTTTCCCACCATCAACAGAAAAATCGCAACCGGTTTTTCCAACGGCAAAAAAGAATTCATTTTTTTCGTTTGAAACAAATTGTACACATGAGCGATACTCTTTGGGCATGGTTTCAGAAAAGTTCCAGGTTTTACCACCATCAATTGTAAATGCCGCAATGTTTTCATTCAGTTCAGTTTGATCGTAAGTTCCACCAACAATTACACCTTCCCTTTCGTTTTTAAATGAAATGGAAAATATCCCGGATGAAGCTTTCCACGATATGATTGGAGTATCAGAAACTTTCCACGATTTCCCAGAATCATCGGAATAAAAAACACGGGCAACTTTTCCTCCGCTTGCAATCCATGCTTTTCCCGATGGCAAAAATTCAATACAAGTATTTGATGCCGCAAAATTAGCTTCGCCTTCAATTACATTTGGAATAGCTGTAACCTGCTCCCAATTTTTTCCGCCATTTTCAGTTCGAATAACAAAAAACTTTCCATCAATTGGGTCGCTAACCGCCAAGCCATTTTTATCGTTTGCAAATTTTAAACTGTTAAAAAATAATCCCTGTGTTGAATTCTGAAAAACCACCGTCCAATTCTCTCCACCGTCTTCAGTTAAATATCCAAATGCCGGCCCGGCCACTCCAAAAACCATTGCCCGATTTTCGTCCCAGGCATGGATACTTCTGAAATCATTTTCTTCTTCACCGGGAACCTGATTTACATTCCATGTTTTGCCTCCATTTTTTGATACTAAAACTGTTCCGGCTGAACCGCTTGCCCAAACCACATTTTCGTCAACTACAAAAAGTCCGCGTAAACTGGCATCAGTG
>CAYZBC010000529.1:0-2741 GCA_964476535.1 uncultured Maribellus sp. | reverse complement strand
TGATTATTGTAGTGATACAGGCGGACGTTGTGAGGAATATGGTTGTTCACTGACTGGAAAATCCAATGAAAGTGACCACCCTCTAACGATTCAAATTGACCACCCCTAACGGTCGAAAGTGATCACCCTTCTACGATTGAAAGTGACCACCTCCACCGATTCAAATTGACCACCCCACAAAAAGAATTTTTCGGAAACTGTTGAAGCTGTATTTTCATGCATTTATGTAATTAAAATGTATGAGATATGGCCAATAAAATGACAGACATGAGTAAAATTCGAAAAGTAATCCGTTTACATTACAAAGGCGAGAGTAATTTATTTATCAGCAGGTATTTATCCCTATCGCGCAATACGGTGAAAAAATACATTGCACTGTATAAAATGCTGAATCTTAGCATTAACGATATTGAGCAGAAAAGCGACGCGGAGTTGTTCCAACTCTTTAGCAATACCCAGCCTGATTTCATCCCGCCCCGACACCAGGCAGTTTACGACTTTTTCCCTTACATGGAAAGGCAATTGAAGAAAGTTGGTGTAACTAAACAACAAATGTGGGAAGAGTATTACAAGAAACAGTCTGATGGCCTCAAAGTCAGCCAATTTTGCAACTTTTACCGAACATGGAGCAAGAAGGTTAATCCGGTAATGCACATGAACCACAAGGCCGGGGATAAATTATTTATCGATTATGCTGGCAAAACGCTGGAGATTATTGACCAGGAAACCGGGGAGGTTCAGGAAGTCCAGTTTTTTGTGGCCATACTTGGGTCAAGTCAGTACACTTATGCCGAAGCTTCGATGAGCCAAAAGAAAGAAGACTTTATTGCATCGGTAGAAAATGCTTTACATTTTTACGATGGCGTCCCAGCAGCCATTGTCCCCGACAACCTGCGGTCGGCCGTAACCAAAAGCAGCCGTTTCGAACCAATCCTTAACGAAACCTTTCATGATTTTGCCGACCATTACGATACTACCATTTTACCTGCCCGGGCATACAAACCACGCGACAAATCGCTGGCCGAGGGAGCCGTAAAAATACTGTATCGCAGGATTTATCCTATGGTTAAAAGCAAAACCTTTTTCTCATTAAAAGAGCTGAATACTGCCATTTGGGAGGCACTGAAAGACCATAACAACAAAAAACTTACAGGAAGGCCTACTTCGCGTCTGCAGCTATTTAACCAAGACGAGAAGCATAAACTCTCACCTCTTCCGGTAAAACGTTACGAGATAAAGCAAATTGCAGTGGTTACGGTTATGCAAAATGGGCACGTATCATTAAGCAAAGACAAACATTATTACAGCGTACCGTACCAATACATCCGTAAAAAAGTAAAAATTGTTTACACCACAACCACCGTTGAAATTTACCACAAATACAATCGTATTGCAGTGCATAAGCGTATAATGAGTCCTTATAATTACACAACAGTGAAGCAGCACCTGGCATCGACTCATCAGTTTGTTACCGATTGGAGGCCCCAACGTTTTATCGACTGGGCAACTTCAATAGACGATAGTGTGACAGAGTTTATCATGAAACTGCTTGAAAAGAAACAACACCCCGAGCAAGCCTACAAAAGCTGTATAGGCGTACTTTCTTTTTCAAAGAAGGTCGGAAATGAAAGGCTGATTAACGCCTGTAGAAGAGCCTTAGACCACGAGGTATACAATTACAGGATTATACAGAACATCCTTCAACGAGGGCTGGATAAACTATCGGAAGAACCAGCTGAACAAGAGACAGAACTTCCAACACACAAAAACATCAGGGGAGATAAATATTATAAATAACATCAAAAACAAAAACTATGAATGAAGTAACATTTAGTAAAATGAAACAAATGAAGCTCTATGGCATGCATGGGGCTTTTAAAACGGCTGTTGAAACCGGAAAGTCTGATGATTACACCATTGACCAGTTTGTATCGATGATGGTAGATGCTGAGTTTGATGACCGTAACAACCGAAAAATTGAAAGAGCGATAAAAAACGCACGTTTCCATTACAAAGCATCCATTGAAGATATAATTTATGAAACGGCGCGCAACATCGACAAAACAAAACTGCTCCGACTGGCACAGTGCGAGTTTATCGACAGTAATGAAAACATACTTCTCACGGGAAGTACAGGTGCCGGAAAAAGCTACATTGCAACTGCCATTGGCTATCAGGCTTGTATCGAGGGCTTTCGGGTATTGTATTTTAATACCACAAAACTTTTTTCGAAATTAAAAATGGCTAAAGCCGATGGCTCCTATTTGAAAGAACTAGCAAAAATACAAAGACATAACCTGATAATCATCGATGATTTTGGGCTGCAGCCCCTTGATAACCAAAACCGGATTGCGCTACTTGAAATCATTGAAGACAGGCACAACAAAGGCTCTATTATTGTTACCTCACAAATACCAGTAAAAGGTTGGTATGAAGTAATTGGAGACAAAACCATTGCCGATGCTATTCTTGACCGTTTGATACATCAGTCACATAGGATTGAGTTATTGGGAGAATCGATGAGAAGAAAAAGAAATATGTTTAACCAAGAAAATATTTAAATTTGTTTAATCTCAACAGTGAAAAATGAGTTCTTTTTATGGTAAAAATGTTGGTGGTCAATTTAAATCGTTGCAGGTGGTCAATTTAAATTGGAATTAGGTGGTCAATTTGATCGTTGTGTGCACACTGACTTCTGGTTGTGGTTTTTTGTGGCAATATACTTGCGATGGTGCTTGTCA
>CAYZBC010000528.1:0-2741 GCA_964476535.1 uncultured Maribellus sp. | reverse complement strand
GTGCAAAAATACTATATTTCCCTGTTTGGTTCTGGCTTGTCCAGGTTAGGTTATATTGTTGGTTAGATAATATTATTGTTTTATTTTTTTGAATCTCCCATAGGAGTTCCCATTTCATTTCTCCAGCTTTCATACTTCTTTTTTTAAGTCGATTCCTTTGTCTGATTCTTTAGTAGCAAGGTCATTTTTTCACCAATATCAGCCTCAAGATTATACAAATTTAACGAACTTTTAACAGAGACCAATTTCCATTTGCCTTATCGTATAGCTCATCTGTTATCGTTTCCATCAAAAAATAGTTCATTATGAAGTGGTTCCTTTAGTCTATCTTCAATTGCCGGAATAACATTTTAAAACCATCGTTCCTCCCCGGAAAAACCATTAAATCCTTTGCTGTTGTTGATATGCAGAAGTTTTTATCCATTTTTCTTGGAGATGGTTAAACCTTTTTTTTTAAATTATTAAATATATTCCTTCCCTAAAGAAGGGTTTATCCTATCAAAAAATTTATTAAAGTGGCAATTGAGTTAAACTCGCTGCCCCTCAAATAGGGTTTCAACTTTTATAATCGTTGTGCTAATGACTTGTTAATTTGTTGAAACCCTATCTCTTTTCAAAGATACAAATAGATCGGACTGGAATCTGGATGTTTTAACTACATAATGACTAGCATATCAAGTTTATTTGTAACTGTGCTGATCCGAACACATAAATACAATATTACCCTTCTTCTTCATTGAAACTATTTACTTACTCTCTGTCGATAAATCTGCAAAAGCATTTAAGGCAGCAGTTCCTGCTTCTGCCGTCATGGTTTTGGCAAAATTTCTTCTCGTAATATTGCATTAGGATTGGTTGATTTTACTCCTTTACCCTGTCGTTCTTTTTAAATTCTTCCATTAAATCCAGCAGGTGTTTTATTTTTTCAGGATTAGCTTCACTTAAGTCCTTTGTTTCCCGGAAATCGTTTGCCAAATCATACAATTCTGCATTATTGGTTTTACGATTTACAATCAATTTCCAGTCGCCTTCCCGCACTGCAGATTCCTGCCCGATTTTCCAATACATTATTCGTTTTTCATATATGTTTTTTTCACCAGTAAGGTATGGCCAAATATTCTGTCCGTCTCTCTTTTTTATTGATTGTAAACTTTTTTCACTTCCCGTCAGATTACACAGTGTAGGTAACCAATCGGAAACATGGATGGGAATATCCACATCTCTTGGTTTTAAATGCCCCGGCCAGTTGGCAATGGCAGGTACCCGAATGCCTCCTTCATACAAATCGGTTTTCCATCCAAATAAGGGATAATTATTTCCCAATACATCATGTGGTTTATCGGCATATCTACCATGGTATTCGGTATCGCTCTGCCAACTGAGCTGCCCTCCATTATCGCTCATAAACAGCACTAGCGTATTATCTCTTTGTCCCGATTGATCCAACGCATCTATGATTTCTCCTATACCCGCATCCATGTGGGTGACACTCGCTGCAAACCACTTCAGTGAAGGAGAAATAGAAAGACCATCGTAAATCGATGTCCACTCTTTGGGCTCGTCCAAAGGATAATGCGGCACAGTGTAAGTGACATATAAAAAGAACGGTTTGTCATGTTTTATATTGATTATCCGTAAAGCCTCTTTGGTTATAAGATCGGTAGCATGTCCTTCTTCATTTAGAAGTGTATCGTTCCGATGCCATGATAGTCTCCCCGTTTTGTATTCATGTGTATATGGATCTATTTGTCCGTCAAAAGAACCGTAAGAAGACTGAAAACCATATTTCAATGGATTATATGGCGCAGAGCCCATATGCCACTTCCCGTCGATAGAGGTGGAATAACCGTTTTCTGCAAGTATGGAAGCCATCGTTGGATCACCAAGGTCTATCACTTCTCCATAGGCAGGTGCCAATACTCCATACCGGCTTGGATAAAGACCTGTCATCAAACTTACACGGGTAGGTGTACAGGTAGGCATCACATAATGATGGGGCATCCTAATTCCCGATTCAGCCAGCTTATCTATGTTTGGCGTTTTAATAAACGAACCATGATATCCCGCATCTGCCCATCCCAAGTCGTCAGGGACAATAATAACAATGTTGGGTTTGCCTAATATCTGTACATTTTCAGATTTTTTCTCTTTGCAACCGGCAGAGAATGCTACTAATCCTGCCAGGAAGAGGTTGAATAATTTTGTGGTATTGAATTTCATTTTAACTAATAATTTTGGTTATTTTTAATATTTTCAATAAATAATTAATCAAGTGCTGCTCTTACAACCCTTAAGACATTACCACCAAGTATCTTCTGTACGTCATAGTCAGAATATCCCAATTGAACCATTCCTACAGTGAATAGAAGCCGTTTCGTCCAAACCATACTTGTGGCTATTTTTTCCGGAACGCCATGAGCCGAATAAAATTTATTCTAATGGTATTTTATATTGTGTACTGGTATTCCCCGGAAAAGAAATGATTATATTTTCACTTGTTAACTGTATTAATCTCCAATTTCGTGAATCGCGACCAAACGCACCTGTCATAACCTGGGTAAGTGAATAGTCTTCTGAAAAATGGAAATCATGCGCTACGCTGCTGTGTTTGTGACCGGTTAAAACGAGGCGAGCTGAAGAATTATGTTTAAGTACATCATAAAGATCGATAGAATTTGTTTCGGAATTTTGTAAATCTTGGCTGATTGCAATAGTATCATTTGTATTTAAATAATATTTAT
>CAYZBC010000527.1:0-2756 GCA_964476535.1 uncultured Maribellus sp. | reverse complement strand
GGACAGTTGAGCTTTGAATTAAATTATGAACTTTAAAAACGGGAGATGGTCAATATGTTAAAATAATTTGCTTGAATAATGTTGAATTGTGTTATTTTATTGCAAATGCCTGGCGATTGACGATGATTTGGTGGTGAGGTGTTTTGTGTATGGCGAGATTTGTGCAAGCAGGATTTTATGGGAATAATTTGTTTACATGGGGAGTCGGCATTTTGTTTCACCGGCATTCTTTTCAATATTAACAATAATAGGTTATTACAATCAAAGCTAATTTTGAAAAGGACACAGTAAATGATGCATGACATGTATCAAATCAAGTATCAACTGCCTAACTCGAATGAAATAAAAGAACAAGTAACGAAAATGGACAGGAATCAACAAAAACTATATGACATTGTTATTACTCAGAAATTAAATTCTGGCTGTGCCATATACGAAAACAGTAGAGATGCAATTAATCGAGTCTCTACCTTTTTTTATGAAGTCTTTACTTGAGTAAAACTTTTTCAATCGACATTCTCATTTAAACATTTAAAGAAACAACTGAATCCACCCCTGAATTATCTCTCCGGTTTCGGGATCGAGCTGCGAACCAAACATACTATGTGGTATTGAATAAACAGCAAGCATAACAATTGATGCAACAATTACATAGACAGGTCGGTTTTTTTTTCGGTTCATAAAAAAGGCAAGTAACCAGAAAAGAAATGCTACCAAAGTTTTATTGTCGGTTAAATCCCAGGCAAAAGGTACTCCTGCCCAAGCTTCGCCAAAAGCATACCATTGCACCCATGGTCCTAAAATTAACCCCCCAATAAATAACGTAATTAGTGTAACATTGGTGAAAAATTTGAATTTTTGATGTTTGAAAATAGCCATAATTCCGGCAAGATTTCCCAGTAGCATAGCAAAAAACATAAAAAAGATGTGTGGAATTAATAACGCGGCCGGCACGTCGCCTTTAAAACGAATTACATTAGATTCCCCATCGTTCAAAGGAAAAAGCTGCCCGTCTTTTTCTAAAGTAATTTTATATTCATATTTTCCTGCTGGTGGAAGGTGAGGCAAAATGCCACTAAGCTTATCATCCTGGCGTTTCATTTCAAATTTTTTCCATTCTTTGCGGGTCGGAAATTTACGGTATTCCATAACACCACTAATGTCTTGATCCGGAACAATTAAATCTTGCTGAAAATCTTGTTCGCCCCCATGACTTCTAATCAATTTAAATTTATATGTGTTACCATCAATACTAACTTCAACTTTTTTGTCGTAAGTAGGTCCCGTTTTGCGTTGATAAATTACTGCTGCAAAAGTGATTAAAATGGCAAGTCCCCAATAAAAAAGTGTCTTCATCTGTTTGTTAATGTTTATATGTATTAGTAAACGATATAACTCTCATGAGATAATAATGTTCATATATGAGCTAAATGCTCAATCTCCTTTCATTTTTTTAGTTTTACAATGATAGAATCTTTCGTCAAAAAAATGTCAAAAAAGTGTTAAAAAAATGGAATAATAATGAGAAGCATAATTTTGTGTTAGAAGGTTAATATGCACACGTATTTTTAATTTTATACGAATCAGACTTATAATTTTGGGTGTGAAGATTATCTATGATTGTTGCTTTTAATCTTTTGCTTAACATATTTAGAAATCTTTTGCGTTGTCTATGCTGAAGGAGATATTAGTTAGAGTTTTTTATAACTTTCAACAGAGGGGCTGAAAAGTCCCTCTTTTTTATTATTTTGCGACACTTAAAACCAATTAAATATTTTTATCATGAAAAAGATATCTTTTATAGTCGGCCTGATTGTTATGAGTGCTTCAATGTTGTTGGCACAGCCAAAAGTAGAATTAGTAACCAAAGCTTCAGAGAAAAAAGTTGACGTATTAATCGGAGGTAAATTATTCACTTCTTACATTTATCCCGACAACATTAAAAAACCCGTTTTATGGCCGGTAATTACTGCAGAAGGAAATGAAATTACTCGTCAGTTTCCTATGAAAAACAAGGAAGGTGAAAGAGTTGATCATCCTCACCATATTGGAATTTGGTTGAACTATGGCGACGTAAACGGTTTGGATTTTTGGAATAACTCAGAAGCAATTTCTGCTGATCGAGCTGATGAATTTGGTACTATTTATCACGAAACCATTGAATCAACTGAAAATGGTAAAGGAAAAGCTTCTTTGTCAACAACTGCGTCGTGGAAAGATAACAGTGGCAAAAAACTTCTGGCTGAAAAAACAGACTTTACTTTTTCGGTTAAAGGAAAAACCAGAATTATAGACCGTACTACTCAATTGAAAGCGGTTAATGGGAAAGTTGACGTTACTGATAACAAGGAAGGAATGTTTGCCATTAGGGTTACCCGTGCATTAGAGTTGCCTTCAACAGGTAAAGTGAAGTTGGTTGACTCGCACGGTGTGGTAACGGAAGTGGATGCATCGAACGACAAAACTGCCACTGGAAATTATTTGAGCAGCGAAGGTGTTGAAGGAGGTGACGTTTGGGCTACGCGAGCTAAATGGATGAAACTATATGGCGAATTAAATGGAGAGAAAGTGGCAATTGTTATTTTCGATCATCCGGGGAATGCAGGTTATCCTACGTATTGGCACGCGCGCGGTTATGGTTTGTTTGCAGCAAATACCTTAGGCCAAAAAGTTTTTTCTAAAGGAAAAGAAGAGATGAATCTTTCTCTTGAAAATGGCGAAACTACTACTTTCAGGTATCGACTTGCAATTTTCTC
>CAYZBC010000526.1:0-2767 GCA_964476535.1 uncultured Maribellus sp. | reverse complement strand
AGGAAGGCTGAAGTTAGCCCACATTATGCTGAGTATCTTTCCATCTTTTGTAACTGGATGCCATTCCCTGAAACTTCCGTCTGAATCACTAGCTACTGTTCGAATCACCTCTTCACACATGGCAGGATCTGGATAGAATAGTGCCATTGCAGATTCATGCTCGTTGATCTCCTTCACAGTCCAGCCAAAGGTTTTATTGCATTGTTTGTTCCAAAATAAACATCGCCCATCCTCATCGAATGAGTTAATTAGTACAGGTGCATTTTCAGAAATTGTTCTAAAACGCTCTTCGCTTTCATTTAAATTCTCTAATGCCGAATCGAGTGTTTTACCCATACTTTTCGAAAGTATTGATATAACGACTATTACTACTGTTACAACAATTAAGCTTACCAATGATACACCAATAGCAGGGTGAATATTAAGAAGCGGAAGTATCCGGATTACGATTAAACTTTCGATAACAGTTATTGCTATGGTAGTGGGAAGAAATATCCTTAACAATTTTGCGCCGGTCGATGTTTTCCATATTGATTTAACGATAAAGGCATTTTTATCTGAAGCAGCTATCAAAGCTAATGAGACCAAAAAAAAGGATAAAACGGTTAATACCGCAGGCGGAATAAAATTATCGAAATAAAAAAATGGCGTACCGAATGCATATGCTAGCAGAAGAACAAAGCTAATTATAAAAATAATCAGTGTGAGGATAATACTAAAGGTCTTAATTGTTTTCCGATTAATTAGCAAAAACAGCAATGCAAAACCACTAATTATAAACAAGATTGCTGTAACAAGCGACATGTGCCCAAGTTGCATACTTAATTGGGTTTCGGGAATTTTAATAAATGCGTGTTCCCAATTAGCGTGGTACTTTAATAAATTTGTAATAACCAAAAGGCACGACAAACAAATAGCGATTACGGCAGAAGTGATAGCTGCAATCCGAGTTATTGCTATTTTTTGGGGATGAAGATAGAATCCTAAGCCTGCAGCCAAAAAGATAAAAACGTAGGCGGTACTTGGAGCCATCGGAACTTCATTAACAGAGAACCTTGTAAGGAACATCAATCTGCTAAACCAGCCAATAAGAACAATCAAGCCAATTACGATAACCAACAAAGCAAAAATCCGGGTGAATCGTTCAGATACAATGGTTTGATTAAAATTAGATTTTTTCATTTCAAATTTCTCCTGCTAACGCGTTTATATTATTCCTGGTTCTTTTAATTCATTACTGGTATCAGAATTTTTTCCCCATAAAACAAAACAATATAATCAATTTTAACTTCTCTGATTCTCGTAGCATTCATATTTTCCCTCCGAAAATTCAAGATGCAAGTGCGACATTATCATCAATTTTATTGTTTCTTTCAAATTTCTTATCTTCTGTTCTCTTCCAACAGATACTTTTATCGCATTATCGTGAGTTTTTTTTTACAAAAAAATAGATATTTATCAAACTACAAAATTGCAGTCTTTACGTCAACTATTTTGGTACATACAAGTGAATTTTCGAGTCAAATGCTGTTTTTGTATTCAGATTTTTCCAATTCAGAAATTTTTGTTTCTAATTTATTAATTGATTGATTTTAATTAGAAGATCTACTTTTGTTTCGCTTTTTGAATTTGGCGTATTCTTCATTCCTAAATATAAAAAGTACATTAAATATGCAATGCACAAAATATAATTGCCTGAATTAAAGAGATATCATTATCAACATCTGTTGGATTCAAGAGGTTTGTGAAACATTTTTTGTTAAAACTACTAAAAAGACAAATAAAGGATTTTGTACTCCAATTCTATTTTCCAGGGTGTTTATTGGTTTTCATATTTATATTGTTGATTCCCAATTCAGTAATATTTTCAAAAGAAGTTTTTTTTGGGATGTATTGTCTGACCAGCTTATTTGTGTTTTCATGTAATCCTCTTTCCCATGAAGAATAAGGGTACGCAAAATAAGATTTGGATTCAAGTTTTTTCGCCATTATTTCTATATTTGCACAAAATTTAAAAATTGGAAACCGAGCAGTTTCTAAAATATTTTAAGGGGCAAAAAGAATTTAGGGAAATTCTTAAAAAAATTGATGTCCCCCCGGGTGAAAAGATTCACACGCACGGACTTATTGGCTCTTCCAAAACCATTTTTCTCTCCAATCTTTTTCAAAACACCAGTAAAAACCTAATTGTTTTTTTGAACGAAAGG
This sequence comes from uncultured Maribellus sp., assembly GCA_964476535.1. Taxonomy (GTDB): domain Bacteria; phylum Bacteroidota; class Bacteroidia; order Bacteroidales; family Prolixibacteraceae; genus Draconibacterium. The sequence goes on along the minus strand of CAYZBC010000526.1, from coordinate 560 downwards.
GAAGAGGCTGCCTATTTATACGACGACTTGGTTAATCTCGGATTTGGTGAAAACACGCTGATTTTTCCTTCTTCCTATAAACGCTCGGTACAACACGGCGACATTGAGCAGGAAAATATTGTTCAACGAACGGAGGTGTTGAATAAGGTTGCGTTGAATAAAAAACCTTACATTATTATATCTTATCCCGAGGCGGTTGTTGAAGCGGTATTGTCGCAGTCGGGGCTGGAAACAAATACATTGCAGGTTAAAACCGGAGACAATATTTCAACCGATTTTATCAATGAATTTTTGTACGAATACGGTTTTGAACGAGTTGATTTTGTATACGAGCCGGGACAATTTTCAATCAGGGGAAGCATTGTGGATGTTTTTTCTTTTTCGCACGAAGATCCCTATCGACTCGATTTTTTTGGAGACGAAGTAGAATCTATTCGCAGTTTCAATATCGACAACCAGATTTCAAAAGACAGGTTTCAAAACATTACAATTGTTCCAAACATTCAAAACGAAAATATAGAAGGAATCCGGGTTTCGTTAATAGAATTTTTTCAGAATGA
>CAYZBC010000525.1:0-2804 GCA_964476535.1 uncultured Maribellus sp. | reverse complement strand
GTTATTCTTATTACCACAATTATGCTTTTTGGGATTCATTCCGTACCAAATATCCACTCTTCAGTTTATACATGCCGGGCAACTACAGCGATATTGTAAAGTCGCTTCGCGATATTTATGAGCAGGCTGACAACAGTGCTCCATTTCCCGATACCGACCACCCTCCCCATGGTGTTATTTTTAATCATAAAGGGAAAAATGGCTACAGTAATTACTCTAATTGTCGACAGGAACACATGTTAATGGTAATGACTGATGCATATGTTAAAGGCATTTTAGATATCGACATGGAATCGGTATATCCCTTTATGCGAAGAGAAATTATGTGGCAAATGCCCGAACGCTACGATTCAATTGGATACATTCCTGCCCGCCCAGATCAAACCGGTGAGTATTCGTGGGATAACTGGTGTGTTGCTCAATTAGCTAAATCAATTGGCAACCATAAGGATTATAAATATTTTTCAGAAAGAGCGGATTATTGGAAAAATACATGGAATCCTGAATATTCGAATTTTCAGGCACGGGCAGTCGACGGTAGCTGGTTAGACTACCCCGAAGATCCTACATTCAATCGCGAAAAATATACCTATGAAGGAACAGCGTGGCAATATCGTTGGAATGTTCTGCATGATGTACCCAGGCTGATTGACGTTTTAGGAGGAAAGAAGAATTTTGTTGATTCGTTAACCTATTTTTTTGAAAATGACTTGTACACCGCAGGTAATCAAATAGATCTTCATGCCCCTTACTTATTCAACTCTGCCGGTGCCCCATGGGAAACTCAAAAATGGGTAAGAAAAATTCTTACTGAACCCATTACTCAGAGGTATGCAACGCATAACTTTTTCACCGAACCTATTTTCGACCGAATCTACAAAAACACTCCCGATGGTTATTTGGAAGAAATGGATGATGATTACGGCTGTATGGCTGCCTGGTATGCAATGAGTGCCATGGGTATTTACCAAATCTTTCTGGGCGATCCGGTTTATCAATTAACCGCTCCGATATTTGAAAAAGTAACGATTAACCTTGACCAGAATTTTTACAAGGGGAAAGAATTCAGTATCGAAGCAAAAGGTTTAAGCAATGAAAACTATTATATTCAGTCGGCAACATTAAATGGTGAATCACTGAACCGTTGTTGGTTGTCGCACGAGGAAATTACTGCCGGCGGGAAACTGGTTTTCGAGATGGGAAGTGAGCCTAATAAAAACTGGGGAATTGGGACGAAATAATTATAAATTCAAAATAGTATGAAAAAGGAAAAAATTAAATTGACTACTGTTATTTTAATAGTCACGACATTTATTGTTACATTTATTTCAGGAACTGTTTCTGCACAGAAAAATGATACGTTATCATTCCTGCATATTTCGGATATTCATGTGATATTTGGTATTGAGCAATTTCAAAAAGATCTTGCCCAAAACAGGAGTTATAGTGGGAACAGGGCAAAATCGCTTAAAAAGTTTATCAAAGAAATTCCGGGAGAGACAGGGTCTGATTTTATTGTTGCAACTGGTGATTTTATTGATATTTATGAAGGAGAATTGGCTGGTGGGGAGATGGGGAACTCTCAAATCGAACAGTTTACACGTTTGGTGGATAAAAGCAGAGTCCCTGTTTTCTTAACCCTGGGAAACCATGATATAACTTATTATTCATGGAAAGATAGTGCCAGAGTTTCGACACAGAACTGTTCTGAACGAGCACGGGCAGACTGGATGAAAAGTGCAACTTGTTTTAAGGACGGTGTGTATTACAGCCGGATTTTTAGAGTTAGCGGAACAACATACCGGTTGATTTTTCTCAACAACGCTTACAATAGTTTCCCTTCAGAATTAAATGTAGTACTTCCGTATATCGATAAACCACAGTTGTTATGGCTCGAAGATCAAATACAGCAATCCTCTGATGACATTGAGATTATTGCAATGCACTTGCCAATCACATCTGCAAATGTAGAACAAAATACTACTAGCGAGCTTTATTCCGTTTTGGCAAAAAATCCATCGGTTAAATTGGTTTTATCGGGGCATAATCATAAAAATGCGATTACTGTATTTCCTGCAAACGGAAACAACAAAATCACCCAAGTTCAAACTGGAGGATTTGGGCAAGACAATACGAACTGGAGGGTAATCCGATTAACAGAAAACAAAATTCTGATTTCTTCTCCTGATAATACAGAAAATGAATTGGAGATTTTAATTGATTAAATAATAGTAATGTTTATCGTTAAAAAAATAAGGTTGAAAGGAAAATCTAAAATTGAAGTATCGCTTTAGGTGAAAAAAAACGTTTGTCCAACCAATTAATAATCTACAAATGGATAAAGAAGAAAAAATGCAACATAAAATTAACCGACGAAAATTTTTGTCCAACAGCTTTTTTGTAGCAGGAGGAATAACTTTAGGAGGAGCCGGGTTGCCTTTTTTTCAAACAAAAGTGGAGAAGCAAACCGTTTCGGGAACAAAAAAACTTTTTGCCACAACCGATTTTCTTGACAATGTTATTATTAACCATCGGGGAAGCCGGTATGGGACACTAGTAAGCCGCTCGCAGGATTATTACGACAAGTACAAGTGTTATATGAACCGGGTACAATTGGACGATCTGCATAAATTTTTGGCATCAATAGGTGTTACGCGCCATCAATGGATTGTTGATACTATCTGGACTTTTTATGAGGACTATCCTCATGGTTTTGATTTGCTTGAAGAGGCTGCAAAATCGGCTCATAAATATGGTATTGAATTTTTTGCTGAAATAAAACCCTTTGAAGGAGGTGGATTTGG
>CAYZBC010000524.1:0-2812 GCA_964476535.1 uncultured Maribellus sp. | reverse complement strand
TACTCACTTTTTAACTGATTAATGGTTTCTTTAACTGATATAATCTTCTCTGCCAGATATGCTTGTGTTCCAGCAAACGAAAAGCCATTCTTGAAATTCCCTATAGCTGCATTAAATAAGGCATCTGCAATACAGAATTGCACTTTTTTAAAATCGCAGGTTTTAAGACATTTCCAAGAACAGTTTATTGGTTTCTGTTTTCCTGCTTGTATTTGTTTTACAAAATCATTAGTAATTACTCTTCCAGGAAGTCCAACCGGACTATCGATTATAGTAATATCGCCAGGAGAACAGGAAAGATAGTTTTGTTTAAATTCAATTGAGGCATCACATTCATGTGTCGTTACAAAACGGGTTCCCATTTTTACTCCTTTTGCTCCTAAGCTCATAATCTTCCATATATCTTTGCCCGAATTTATTCCGCCTCCTGCGATAATTGGAATTTCGATTCCATATTTTTGTTCAAAATCTTGAATAATCGGTAATGTGGCTTGTAGTATTGATTCTAGAGTTTTTTCAGGTTCTAAAATTTCATTTTTTTTAAATCCAATATGTCCACCCGCTAGTGGGCCTTCCAAAACAATTGCATCAGGTACACGATTGTATTTCTGCGACCAATATTGAAATATTAATTTGGCCGCTCTGGCAGAAGAAACTTTAGGAATAATCTTAGTGTTTGAGATTTCCAATAGAGAGGAGTCAATCTTAGATGGCTTTTTTAAAGGTAATCCAGCACCAATAAATACAACATCGATATGTTCTTTAAGTGCGACTTCTAATAAATCGTCAAAGTCAGAAACCGCCATCATAATGTTTACTCCAATAATACCATTCGTTTTAGAGCGGGCTTTTCTAATTTCCTTTTTTAATGCTTCTTTGTTTGCTGCTCTAAAATTCTTCCTAAAATCTGGGTCTGTCATTCCTATTCCAACAGCAGAAATAACACCAATTCCACCTTCGTTTGCAACTGCTGATGCCAGACCTGATAATGAAACACAAACGCCCATTCCTCCTTGTATAATAGGGAGTTTGACAGTTAGGTTTCCAATTTTTAATTCATTCATAATAATCTATTTATCTATAAAACGTCCTTGAATATTTTTCTAAAATGAAATCCATATACTGAATAGGTAATTGCTAAAGGCACTAATTTGGGGCGGTTAAACAAAGTCCAAAAGAACAAATCCCAATAATGTTTTCTATAAGTATCTACAATTCCTAATCTGATAAAAGAGCGAAAAAAGGCGATGAGGTGGCTAAAAGTAAGTTTTACCTTGCTCTTCTGATTTGGAGTAAAGCGTTTTATAAAATCCAAAACTCGCATGTAGTATTCTTTTCCCCCGTAAATTCCATTAATTACTTTTTTGTAACCATCGAGTAAAATCTTTTTGTCCATTTTAGGAGCAAAATTCAAAGAGAAATCAGTATTGTCACCAGTGGTTTCATTTATAATACGCCCTTCTTGTTTTAACCTTTTGTATAGTCGGGTTTTCTTTGGAGCATTTAATAAACCTACCATGGCAGAAATAATTCCACTTTCTCTGATAAATTCAATTTGTTTTTGAAATATAGATGCAGAATCGTTGTCGAATCCAAGTATAAATCCCCCATTCACTTCTAAACCATATTCTTGAATCTTATGTACACTTTGTATCAGGTCTCGGTTAGTATTTTGCACTTTTCCACATTCAACCAAACTTGCTAATTCGGTTGTTTCAATACCAATAAATACGGTTGAAAATCCTGCCTTGGTCATTAATCCCATTAGTTCATCATCGTCAGATAGATTAATCGAGGCTTCAGTAGAAAATCGGAAAGGATAATCTTTTTTTTCCATCCAATCAATAACAGCAGGTAATAAATCGTTTTTAAGAATCTTTTTATTTCCTATAAAATTATCATCAACAAAAAAGACATTTTTTCGCCATCCTATTTCATAAATTACTTCCAGTTCTTTGATTATTTGTTCGGTTGATTTAATTCTTACTTTATGTCCAAACAGAGCCGTAATATCACAAAACTCGCAGTTGAAGGGACACCCACGAGTATATTGCAAATTCATTGTATTGTATTTTGAAGCTTTTACCAGGGAGTAGTCGGGTAGCGGTGTTTCTGTTAAATTAGCAAATCCCTCTGATTGATAAATATGTTTTGGATTTCCGTTTTTTAAGTCAGTTAAAAACCCTGGCAATGTTAGTTCTGCTTCATTTAAAACCAGGTGATCTACCATCTTGAATCTATCAGATTCCTCGGTAAACAACGGACCACCACAAACCATTTTTTTGTTTAGCGATTTGCACCTTTCAATTACTTCCTTAGTTGATTCTTCCTGTACATTCATTGCACTAATAAATACATAATCAGCCCACATAATATCTTTCTTTTTAAGTGATTCGATATTTAAGTCAATTAGTTTTTTATTCCATTTTATGGGTAACATCGAAGAAATAGTTATCAAACCTAAAGGTGGATTTACCGCCTTTTTTGAAATAAACTTTAAGGCATCTCTAAAGCTCCAAAATGTATCTGGATATTGCGGGTATACTAATAGAATATTCATGATAATATGTTTTAATTGTTAATACTCAGAATGTTTAATACTCTATCTTTAGTCAAGTTTACTGCCATTATAGTATTTGAGAAAGTAGTTACCACAATTTGATAGCCCTCCATTATAAATTCGATTATTGCTTTATGAAGTGTTGTTTTTTTGAACTTTGTGGGATGAACTAGGTTTTTCAGATAAACATATTCTACTACTTTATTTTTTGCCTTAAAGTGCATGTTTATTAAGGTTTCAACGCCATATCCT
>CAYZBC010000523.1:0-2820 GCA_964476535.1 uncultured Maribellus sp. | reverse complement strand
GGTTCGAACTGTCCAAATCTTCCCCTTGAATAAGAACTGCAACTTTGCCGTTATGTAAAATGTTTTCGAACTTGCGGGTATTGCGATACGTAGCAAAAATTATTTGCCGGAAACCCTGAAACGGAGTAATCGCTATCAAACTTGCGTGCGGCTGCCCATGAGCTTCTGTAGCCAGAACTGCCAGACGACAGGTTTGAAGGATGCCCTCAATGTATTTCCGTATTTGGATTGGATTGCTCATATCTGTTTCAACAAAGTTATGCTTATAAAGATATGGACAAACCCACCACTGCATAATTGAACAATGAGAAGTTATAAACTTCATCATTATCAGCCCCTCCTTCGAGTATTCTGTAACCTGTTTTTAAAACAACTTTGTCTAATAGATTGTAGGTTATAGCAATCAAAACGTCTTCGGCTCTTCCTTGCGGGGCAGCCAATGCATTGCCTTCGAGAAGAAGACCAAATTTCTCATTCATTATCCAGTTTAACCTGAAATTAATAATGGGTACAAATCCCACATTTGTTTTTGAGGAAGCCAATCCCTGGCTTTTAAGGGCAATTTCAGCTTCCCTAATTTTTGCAGTAACCCCAAGTCCCAACTCAAATTTCGGTCTCTTTACAAAATCATACCGGTAAGTAATACGGTACGAGTTAAAGGTATAGGATGCATCAAGTGGCGTATTGGCCGGGAAAGTTACTCCCTCAAAATCAATTGGGAAAGTTGCTGAACCATCTGATTTAACCGTAAGCGGAGCATATAAAACAGAAATAGTATGCCTCAACTTTATTGTGTAACCTGCTCTAAGCCTCATAAAAGTAGTCGGTTTGGCATTCAAATCATCTGTGAGTGAGAACAAGGTTCCTGCATCGCCAGGAACCCTGACATTGTTATAACCTGTGATTACCGCGCCGCCTTCAATATCCAGGCTCAACTGAGCTTTCGCTGAGAGAGATGAAAATATTACAGCCACAACAAATAAAACAGAAATTGGAATACTCTTACTTTTCATATTTAAGGTTTTTAAATTGAATCACATTTTCAGCCATACCATCGAAAACAAAGTAATGCAAAGGAAACATTGCATACCAATACAACCGGCCCAATAAACCAATAGGACGATAAGTTGCCGTTTGCTGCAGGTAGGATTTTTCGTCCTTTTTAATGATTTTAAACTCCAGCCAGGCCTCCCCTGGCAATTTCATTTCGGCATACAGCAACAATCGTTTGTTTTGTTTGTCGGCAGCTAAAACACGCCAGAAATCAAGCGTATCGCCGGTATTGATTGTGTTTTCATTGGTCCGGCCCCGCCGCAATCCTACGCCCCCAAAAAGCTTATCAATAAATCCGCGGAAATGCCATAGCTTATTGCCATAATACCAGCCACGCTCACCACCAATTGACCAAATATTTTCGAGTACCTGCTCAGTATTTGAAGTCACTGGCTTAATCCGAGAATCAAAAAAACAGCCATTTACAGGGACGCTAATATGCTCCAGCAACGAATTGTCGCTATAGCTCGAAACCAATGAATCTTTCCAACTAGAGACCACATCGTTTTGCTCAATTTTCTGAAAAGCAAGCTGAACCGCTTCCCGGTATGAAATAGGTTCGATGCCAAGCATTTTTTCGAGTGTGTTGTCTTTTGCAACAACTTCAATCTTCATGCTATTTACAAGGTTAACGGCAAGTTTATAGGAGGTAGATGTAACAAAATACAGCCAATATGAAGATAGTCTCGGGGTCATGACCGGCACTATGCCAATATATCGTTTCAGTCCACGAACACCGGCAAACTGAAGGAGCATTTCCTTATACGTTAATACATCTGGGCCGCCGATGTCAAACGATTGGTTATACGTTTCCTTTTTCAGAAGCACTCCGGTTAAGAATTCAATCACATTGCGGATTGCAACAGGCTGGCATTTGGTATTCAGCCACCTGGGGGTGATCATAATAGGTAGTTTTTCGACCAGGTCGCGGATAATTTCGAACGATGAACTACCCGAACCAACGATTATTCCAGCTTTAATTGAAGTGATGTTCATTCCACTCGCATGTAAAATATCATCAACTTTTTTTCTTGAAGCCAGGTGTTTCGAAAGCTTAACCTCGTTGGTAATGCCACCAAGATAAATAATCTGTTGCACACGGGTGGGTGATATAAGTTTTATAAAATTATTTACCGAAAGTTCTTCAAGCCGGTCGAAATCACTTGCATTGGAACTCATTGAATGAATTAGATAATATGCAACATCAATATCTTTTAAGATCTCCGAAAATGAAATATCTTTAAGAAAATCGATCTCCAACAACGATATGTTTGGGTTATTGTATATTCCTTCAGTAGGAAAACGATTTTTATCGCGGACACAGCATATTACTTCATGTCCCAGATTTAATAATACAGGAAGGAGTCTCTTGCCGATATATCCGGTTGCTCCGGTTAAAAGTATTTTCATTAAGCTAAGATACTTACAAAAAAGTCATTTGTATTATTTTATTACCTGGTTCTGTTATTAATCCAACTGGATTTTTGAAATTGCCCATAATTAAATTATTAGAGGTCAGTAGATAAATGCATATATTAGCATCCAATATAAACAGGGTAATCATGGATTTATTTAAAGGTCAAAACCTGATAGAGTTTGCTGAACGCTTCAAAACGAATGAAGATTGTATAGAATACTTAGCTTATTTAAAATGGTCGGAAGGCTATAAGTGTGTAAAATGCGGGCACATAGGTAGCCAGATCAGAGCCAATTCTTCTCGGACTTGTAATAAGTGTAGCCATACAGAGTCTGCAACAGCAAACACAT
>CAYZBC010000522.1:0-2825 GCA_964476535.1 uncultured Maribellus sp. | reverse complement strand
CGTTAAACAACTTCTTTTAAAAAAATAGAGAATGAAAAAAATAAACATATGAAACCAACAGCAATACTAAGTAAAATTCTTGGAGAACTTAAAGAAAATTCATCGCAGATAGATGATAAACAAGTTGAACAATTCGCTTCATATATCGGTACAGGAAAACGTATTTATATCGCTGGTGCCGGACGTTCTGGTGTAGCGATAAAAGCATTTGCTTGTCGTTTGGTGCATTTGGGGCTCGACGTTCATTTTATTGGCGATATAACCGTGCCTCATACAAAACCGGGCGACCTTCTTATCATCGGCTCCGGCTCCGGCGAAACGCAAAGCCTTGTTTCCCTGGCTCAAAAAGCAAAAAAGAATGGTTTGAATATCATACTAAATACATTGACTTCAAACTCATCCATTGCCAGTCTTGCAGATGCCAAAATTGTACTTCCCGGAGCATCTCCAAAGGTCACGGATAAAACTCATTCAGGAGTATCTATCCAGCCAATGGGATCAGGATTCGAACAATTGAGTTTGTTGGTTTATGATGCTATCGTCATGTTCTTGATGGATAAACTAAATCAAACAGCTGAAATGATGTTCGAAAGACATGCCAACTTAGAATAGAACTATTAAAGTAAAAACCATGAAACTGTATCCATTAAAATTTCAACCCATTCTCAAAGAATTAATTTGGGGTGGCAACAAAATATGTAAATTCAAAAGTATTGCTCCGGAAAAAAACAACATTGGTGAAAGCTGGGAAATTTCAGGAGTAAAAGGTAACATTTCAATCGTTTCCAATGGAGAATTAAAAGGAAAAGGATTGGATGAATTATTGGTTGAATACAAAAAAGATTTAGTTGGCCAATATAACTATGAGCAATTTGGAACTGTTTTTCCCCTTTTGTTCAAATTTATCGACACGAATGCAGATGTTTCTGTTCAGGTTCACCCCAATGATGAATTGGCTAAAAAACGCCATAATGCATTCGGCAAAACTGAAATGTGGTATATAATCAATGCCAGTCCCGGTGCTTCTGTTCTTGTGGGTTTTGCAAAACAAATGACTCCTGAAAAATATGACAAAGCCATCGCTGAGAATAATTTCGTATCCTATTTGAGAAAGTATGATATTCAATCCGATGATGTTTTTTTAGTCAATACAGGATGTGTGCATGCAGCAAAAGCCGGAGCTTTTTTCATCGAAATTCAACAAACATCAGACATTACTTACCGCATTTACGATTATGACCGCGTAGGTGCCGATGGCAAAAAGCGTGAGTTGCATACCGAATTGGCAAAAGATGCCGTCGATTATACAATACTTGACAATTACCGAACAGTGTATTCAAGTGAGGAAAACAAACCTGTTATCCTGGAATCAACCCGGTATTTCACTACTGAGTTATTGAAGTTAACAAAACACATTGTAAGAGATTTCTCTAAAATTGATTCGTTTGTTGTCTATGTTTGTTTTGAAGGCTCGTGCAGAATAACAGATGAAAACAATAATAGGGTTGAAATAAAGCAAGGTGAATCAATATTAATTCCGGCCATTACCCAAACAATTAATATCGAAACCGATAACAAAGCTAATCTGCTTGAAACTTATATTTTGAAGCAAATTGATTCGGTTTAATAAAGAAGTATTTTTTAATGTTAGAAGTATAATGCAACCCGTAAATTTTTGGTGATCTAAACAATGAATAAAGACGTGGCTACGGTAGGCGGGGGAAACTATCTACAACCAGAAGACATTTCGTTAGTGCACAACGGGGTTTTGTTTTATGAATTGTCCGCATTATACGCACCATCTCTGGAAAGCCATTCACTGCCGAAATTTAGATCGGAAAAATTGGGGTGAATAATATTTAGAACAATTTTATTTCTGATAAAATTCAGTTGGCAAGAGTTATACTACTCCTCGCTCCCGCACGATTGTATCGTGTGGTTTTTTTAACCATAATAACATCTTCCATTCTGACAATAAAATTTGTAATTGCCCCACTCATGCCTTAAACTCAATAAAAATGTTCTTGATCTTAAAAGAAATTTTTGCTATTGTATTTTCTTATTACCAAAGTTTATGTTATCCGAAATAATCTTAACCCACGCGATGCAATCGCGCGGTATCGGGGTGTTTTGTTTTAAGATAAATTGTCCGCATTATACGCACCATCTCTGGAAAGCCATTCACCTTCCGAAATTTAGATCGGAAAAATTGGGGTGAATATTATTTAGAACAATTTTACTTCGGCTAAAATTTAGTTGGCGAGTGTGTTTACTAAACGCTAAACTCTTTCAACCAAAAATCATGTTTGTTGCAGAAACTGGTAGCATAAAGTTTTCCGATAAAACCTGTAGGAAGGTCAAACGTTGATTCAGCCTTTTCGTCGGTAGCAGAAAAAGTTTCTGCTCCTATCATGGTTCCGGCTTCGTCCACGAGTGTATGTCTAACGATAAAATGTGTTTCACTCATGCCGTGTTCGGTTAACAAAGTAACTTTATTGTCTTTTACTGTCACCTTAGGAACATGACTCCCAGCTTTGCCATCCCAACCAGCTTGTACTTCTTCCGTGAATATGATACCCGGGGCATTTATATTTTGACCTTTTACTGATTTTGATTCGGCCAATAAAGGCGCAGAAACAACCAATCCTGAAGTAATCAAAGCACTTCGTTTTAAAAATTCTCTCCTGTTTTTCATAACTATTTTAAAAAGATATTTAATAATTATTAAAAAAAACAATCCAACAGGATATATGTTCAGAATAGACTAAAAACCAATCGCGTCCTAAACGATTGAAAAAAAGAGAAAGGATTTAAGTATCTCAAAT
>CAYZBC010000521.1:0-2841 GCA_964476535.1 uncultured Maribellus sp. | reverse complement strand
AAAAAAAGTATTTATCGAAACAGTAAACTGTGATATCGAAGGAACTTCTGAAATTGAAATTTCTCCGGGAGAATCGAAACAATTTAGTGTTTATAAACAAACCTCGCCCGAATTAACCAGTGCTACAAATGAATATTTTACTGTGCGTGCTACTGTTTCAGAAAAAATGATGAAAAGCATCTACCGTTCAGTATCCATATTCCCTGCAAAAGGGAAAAAACCTGATTTATATTTCCGGTTTCCCGTAGAATTTTCTGCTACATATTTAACATCAAACCAACAAGGAGGTTTTGAATCGGCATATCAGTTTCAACTTTCGGGAAACGGCACTCTTGACCCGGCTGGAAAACATCAGCTTGAATTTATGGCCCGCGGGCCAAACAATACTAATCTTAGTTTTATGGGATTATACGATCAGTACTTCGTTTCATATTCAAACAAAAACCTTGAACTTTTCGCAGGAGAAAAATCATTTAGTTTTACTCCATTAACAGAATCGTCGCGGTTTGGAATAGGCACCGAAAACAGAATAATTTTTAACAGTGGATTAAGTTTTGGTTTTATTTATGTTAAGCCGCGATTTTACGAAGACATAAAAAGTGAAATGGCCGGATTCACAAGTTTTACTTTCAATAAAGAAAACGAAATCGAACTATTTTACATTTCAAAAAACAATGCATTAACAAATGACATTACCCATTTATCGAGTTTAACCGGACGATTTATGCCTTTCAAAAAAACAAATGTCGATGTTGAATTTTCGCGTGGGCTTTTTCAGGAAACCTGGGATAATGCATTTCGGGCAAATGTTAGCAGTCGTTTTTCTATATTTCAAATTGCTGGAAATTACTATTTTACAGGTAAAAATTATCCGGGTTATTTTTCGAATACTTCGTTTTATTCAGGAAACTTCTCAGCTCAACTCACAAAAAAAATAAGTCTTGGGTTTTATGCCAAAGAAGATTTTCGTAATGCCGAGCTCGATACATTTTTCGTTACCGCTCCATACACAAAGTCATTCCAGTCATTCTTAAATTACAATCTTACTAAACGTGCCCACTTTCGATTTTACTGGAGAGGGTTTGAACGTAAAGATCGTCTTGTACTCGACAAATTTCATTATAAAACTAATTCGGTAAACACACAATTTAATCATCGGTTTAAAAAAATAGAATATAATTTATTAGGAGAAATTGGGACGACCACAAATTTACTGCTTCCATCGGGCCAAAATCAACAAAATACATATCGGGGAACAACAAATTTTGCCTATCGGTTTAATTCTAAACATTCGGTTCGGGTATTTGGCAGCTGGTCGAATATTAACAGTTTTGTTTCGGGCGAACAAAGAAATTTTACTGCCGGACTTTCGATCGCCAGTCAGATTTCGAAAAATTTCAGAGCTAATTTTCATATTCAAAATGCGTATGATATTGACGATTATTACCAGAACCGAAATTTAATGCAGCTAAATATCGACTATAATTTTCTCAAAAAACATAGTATCTCGTTCCGGAGTTTTTATACCCTTTTCAGACAAGAACTTGGAAATCCTGAATTTACAGCAGCATTAAGTTATGCGTATAAATTTGGAGTTCCGGTAAAACAAATTATTAATGCGGGAGATTTAAAAGGCCGAATTACCTACAACAATTACGAACCCGCCGAAGGAATTGTCTTAAACATGCAAAACAAAAAAGCAATTACCAATAAAAATGGCGAATTCTGGTTTAATACGCTTCAAACCGGACGACAACTTTTATTTGTTGACCGCACCAATTTCGAAATAGATGAAATTACAAACATTAGGGTGCCCATTGAAATTGAAATTATTGAAGACCAGGAAACTGTAATTAACTTTAAAATTACGCAGGGAGCAAAACTGGAAGGCAAATTTGTTCTTGTTGAAAATGAAATTGCCCTTTTAAAAGAATCGGGAATAAATGCGGAAAACATTATTGTTGAATTAAAAAATGATTTCGAAAAATTTAGAATTGCTTCCGACCAAAATGGAAATTTTTCATTTCCTATTGTCCGTCCGGGTGAATGGATTTTGAAAATCTATGCTAATACAATTCCTGCCGGATACGAAACTGTACAGACTGAATTTACCTTCAACCTAAAACCGGGCGAAAAGAAAATCCTTGAGATTGAAACTAAACAAAAAAAAAGAAATATTATTTTCAAATCTCAAAACACACTGCTAACTACTTCACAACCTAAAAAAACTGATATTTCAAAAATTACTTCCACTACAAAAACAGATATAAACAATACAAAAGATTCAATTTATTACTCAATACAGGTTGGCGCTTTCAGAAAAAAACAAATCAACAATTCAGGATATTTTAATAAAATACCTTATGATTTTGAAAAACATATCGACAATTATTATAAATATTTTATTGGTAATTTTACTTCATACAAAAAGGCGGGAATCGAAAAAAATCGTTTAAAATCTACATTTAAAAACCCATTTATTGTTGTTTTTAAAAACGAAAAATCAATACAAAAATGAAAGCAATTAAATTAAAGAAAATATACATCTTGCTGTTATTGCTATTAACTTCAGGTTTTGCTTATTCGCAATGGGGAGAAACTCAGATTAATGTAAGGTTAAGTCTTCCTCAAATTGCTTTGGTTGACATAGAATCCGGACTAAACAACAACATTCATTTTACGATTTCACCATCAATCGAATCTGGAAATTCAGCTACTATTCAGCAATCGTCGGGTCAAAGTTTGTGGATTAATTACTCTTCATCGTTGTCGCCACTTCAAAATTCCCGTTCAATAATTGCCGAAGTTTCTCAGGGAATATTTCCCGATGGAATTATTTTA
>CAYZBC010000520.1:0-2847 GCA_964476535.1 uncultured Maribellus sp. | reverse complement strand
TTGTTGTTCACGTCGTTCGTTGCGCAAAACAAGATATTGTGAATAATTTACTTTGTAATCGTAAATACGACCCATGGTTACTTCAATTGTACGGTTGGTAATGTTATCTACAAAAGTTCGGTCGTGTGAGATAACAATGACAGCTTTCGCATTATTTACTAAAAAATCTTCTAACCACTGCACCGACTCAATATCGAGGTGATTGGTAGGTTCGTCGAGTAAGATGAGATCGGGTTTTTGAAGCAGGATTTTTGCCAATTCGATTCGCATTCGCCAGCCACCACTGAATTCATTTGTTGATCGATGAAAATCTTTTCGCAAAAATCCCAGTCCAAGCAAAATCTTTTCAACCTCAGCATCATAATTTACTTCACCCTGACTGTATAAAATTTCGCTCAATTCGGAAACCTGCTCAATAATTTGCCCATATTCAATAGACTCGTAATCTGTACGAATTGTTAGCTGCTTGTTCAATTCATCTAATTTAGACTGCATGTTCAGCATAAAGGCAAAGGCTTGCGAGGCCTCCTCGAACAGGCTGCGTTGATTGTTGGTTATAAGTTGTTGTGGCAAGTAAGCAATTACCGCGTCTTTGGGTGCAGAAACCTTTCCACGGGATGGACTTTGAACACCAGCCAATATTTTAAGAAGTGTCGATTTACCTGCACCGTTTTTGCCCATTAAAGCAATGCGATCACTTTCGTTAACCACAAAGTTAATGTCGTTAAATAATGTTGTTCCGCTAAAAGTTACTGCGAGTCCGTCAATTGAAATCATGAATGAAATTTATTAGATCAGCGGGCAAAGATAGAAAATGATTTACTACGGAAAGGAGGAAACTGTTTTGTTTAGAAAATGAGAAAATAAAGGGGAAAATAAGGAATCAGCAAGTTCTAAAAATTTTACGCGAGTTCTATTTCTCTAAATTATTTTTAATATATAATTGGGTAAATGGACAAAAAACCAAACATTTTAAACAACTGGTACATTTGTATACATCAACCATTTCATCTCTCGGTGTGTTTGTTTTCCAAATGCTTCCTTTAATTGCGTTAACGGTACAAACTGTTTGGCAGATTGTACAATTTCCACATTCAGAATCGAGAGGAACACGCAAAACTGTATTTAACGGTACATCAGTTAAAACCGTACACATACAAATGGCACTTCCAAATTGGGGAGTTACCAGAAGGTTGTGTTTTCCGATCCATCCCAGACCTGCTAATCCTGCAATTGTTTTATGCGGCAACGGTGTACTGTTTGTTTATCGTAAAATCCGGTCGCTTCTAAATTATCCTCCGATTGAGAATATGCCGAATATTCTTTTAAAGTGATATAATTTGCAATGGAATCAGCAATTCGGTCGGCTTTAATTTCTTTTAAATGAAATTCATCTTCGTTAACCTCGTTATTGAGAATCATATTTTGAACATAATCTTGCGTTTCTGTAACTTTTTGAAGGTAGGCAGGGGGTAAAGTTATTCCCATCAAAATGGCATTGGAATACCCTTTGGTTTGTTTGACCGGTAAATTTGAAACATTTACGAAGTTCACGAAATCTGCACCGTAACTTTTTAATTCATTTATTATTTCATCATCCAAAGACATTTATCCATTTTTTAATTCCCCTGGTTATTTTAGCGGTATAATTTACATCCTATTTAACCATTTTTCTTATTTGTTCGGATCAAGGAATTTACATATTATTCGTATTTTTGAATTGAATCGATATTAATATCAGTAATATAACCAGTTGCATTATGTCCAGACACAATTTGAGGAATCCCATTTTTAACATCTATCGCCGGACGATGTGTATGACCAGCAAGAATAGTTAGAAGATTTGGGGCATTAAAAATCTCATCATAAAACTTCATCGTAACTTTTGTATGTCCTCCTGAGCGCCATTTTTCGCGACGTTCAATATTGAAATTTTTGTCTGATTCTTCTCCCCAGTTGGGATTTGCGCAACCGTATCCCATTGTTCGTCCGGGCATATAAAGTGGAATATGCATCAGTAATACAAACGGGATTTCACTTTTTATCTGAGTCTTTAGAAAATCTAATTGTTCAGGTAAAATTTCGTAAGTAGAATTATCAATACAGACAAAACAAATGCCATTTAAATTATAGGCTGCGTAAAGTGGGTTATTGGCCTGGTACAATGGGTTTAGGATTTTATTTGTCCAGATTTCACGAAGTTGTTGAGAACTTCCATTCATCCCCTCGAAGTGCCAATCGTGGTTTCCTGCAACATAAGCAAATGGTATTTTTGTGCTGTTTAGTTTTTGTAAAATCCATTCAACCGCAGCATGTGATGGGAAACTTAAAATATCTCCTGTAAGTGCCAGAAAATCTACTTTCTGTTCAATGGCAATTTGCAAAGTTTGTTCAAAACTTTCTTTGGTTGTTATTTCATTTGTAGTTTGAAAATGAGTATTTTGTTTGTAAGCACCAGCCATTCTTTTGCTAAATTCTGAATATTGAATTCCTCGTTCATCATTAATAGAAAGATGTGTATCGGTTATGTGAAATATTCGGGTAGGTTTAACCTGTACATTTGTATAAATGGAAACTCTGTTTTTATTCATTGATAAAGTACCCCGGCAGGTTGTTCCCATTTTCGATCTGGCTACTGAGATTACAGTACTAAATGTTGATGCTAAACCGGTAAGTAGAGCTGTATTTAAAAAATTGCGACGATTCATAAATTTAAAATTAAGGGTACAAATTCTTTGTGCAAAAATAAAAATACAATTTAGTGTTTGTTCATAAATAAGTAGTACATTAGCTCAAAATTTGAACGATGTTAACAGATACGCAATTACAAAACAAATACCGAATGCT
>CAYZBC010000519.1:0-2852 GCA_964476535.1 uncultured Maribellus sp. | reverse complement strand
ACATCAACTAAAAAGGGTAGATTTTATTTTCAGGAATGATAATGACTGGGAAAAAGTTTTATCGACTACAGTTAAAAAGAAACCACAGGAATTAATTAACGAACTAATGAGTTCGGAATTGAAAGGCCGTGGAGGAGCAGGATTTCCGACCGGATTAAAATGGAAGCTTGCTTCAGAAGCAAAAGCAGATAAAAAATATGTTATTTGTAATGCAGACGAAGGTGAGCCGGGAACCTTCAAAGACCGCGAGATTCTATCTAAAGTTCCATACAAAGTACTTACGGCAATGGCAATTTGTGGTTTTATAACCGGTGCTACCGAAGGCTTCATTTACCTCAGGGGAGAATATAAATATCTTGAACCGGAATTAAATAAAGCCATTGACGAGTTTGAATATTACTGCAAAGATATTAGCCTCGATTTCAAAATTAAGATTTTCATGGGCAGTGGTGCCTACATTTGCGGGGAAGAAACTGCTTTAATGGAATCGATGGAAGGCAGACGGGGCGAACCTCGCAACAAACCACCATTTCCAACACAAAATGGTTATTTAGGCAAACCAACTGTTATTAATAATGTTGAAACTTTAGTTCATACGTTTACCATTTTTAAATTTGGAGCTAAAAAATTCTACGACCTGGGAGTTCAATATTCCCGTGGAACCAAGTTATTCTCCGTTTCAGGCGACACACCCAAACCCGGCATTTTTGAATTGGAGCTCGGCATGAGCCTTCAGGATTTTGTTTATGAATTTGGCGATGGTGATACAAAAGCAGTTCAGGTTGGTGGTGCATCGGGCTTTTTGGTGCCACGAAAAAGCTTTAAAGATGCTGCAATTGGTTTTAAAGGAAAACTGACAGGAATTTCATTGCCTACCGGTGGCTCAATGATGCTTTTCAACAGTTCCCGGTCAATGTTCAATGTGTTGGACAATTACCTTGAATTTTTCAGGGAAGAATCTTGTGGACAATGTACACCCTGCAGAGTTGGATGCCAGCAATTACTTTTAGGAATTAAGGCAGTTAAACGTGGGGAAAAACCTGCATCGTACCTCGATAAATTAATTCGATTAACCGAAACAATGCAATTAACTGCAAAATGTGGGTTGGGCCAATCAGTAGCAAACTCCTTCTCTTCGATAGTTGAAAACTTTCGCGAAGAGATGATCTATTAATAAACCGGTAAAACCAAAAAAAATGGCAAATAAATTAAATATATCCATAAATGGATTTCCTGTTGAAGTAGAAAAGGGAAAAACAATACTTGAAGCAGCGGAGGAACAGGGGATTAAAATACCAACGCTTTGTTATCACAAAGACCTGTGCGTTGCCGGAAACTGCCGTGTTTGTGTGGTCGAAGTTGAAGGTCAGAACCGGCTTTCTGCCGCCTGCGCCACTCCGTGCGATGAAGGGATGGAAATTCTCACCAACAGTCTAAAAGTAAGAAATTCAAGAAAACACATTATTGAACTTCTTCTTACCGAACACAATGCCGACTGCACAAGTTGTTATCGCAATGGTAATTGCGAATTGCAAAAGCTTGCATCAGACTATAAAATTATGACCCAGGATTTTATAGAATTGGTTCCTTTGAAGAAATATTCCATCGACATGTTTTCTCCGTCGATTATTAAAGACGACAGTAAATGCATTCGTTGCCAGCGTTGTGTGCGTACCTGTGCCGAGTTGCAGGGAATAAGTGCCCTGACCGTTGCACACAAAGGCGATCAAATGAAGATTACAACTTTCTTCGAAAAAGCCATGCGAGATGTGGTTTGCACCAATTGCGGACAGTGCGTAAATCATTGTCCTACGGGTGCATTGGTCGAAAGAAATTACATAGAAGAAGTTTGGGAAGCTATTGCGAACCCAGAAAAACATGTAATTGTTCAAACAGCTCCCGCAGTTCGGGTGGGTTTGGGTGAAGAATTAGGTCTTGAACCGGGAACGAGGGTAACCGGAAAAATGGTAGCCGCCTTGAAACGTTTAGGTTTCGATTCGGTACTAGATACCGATTTTACGGCCGATTTAACGATAATGGAAGAAGGCACTGAATTACTCACCCGTTTAAAAAAAGCTCTTGTAGATAAAGACGAAAGTGTCAAATTACCAATGGCTACTTCGTGCTCCCCCGCATGGATTAAATACATGGAGCACATTTATCCTGAACATCTCGGACATCTGTCCACCTGCAAATCACCTCAGCAAATGTTTGGCGCTTTGGCTAAAACTTACTATGCTAAAGCCAGGAATCTAAACCCCGAACACATTGTTTCTGTATCAATAATGCCGTGTACTGCCAAAAAATTCGAAGCGTATCGTCCGGAAATGCACGACAGTGGCTATCGCGATGTAGATTACGTTTTAACAACCCGCGAATTGGCCATACTTATAAAACAGGCGGGACTCGATTTTAATAAACTAGAACCTGTAAAATACGATCGTTTGATGGGCGAATCAACAGGGGCTGGTGTACTTTTCGGTGTTTCTGGTGGAGTTATGGAAGCAGCTCTTAGAACAGCTTACGAACTGGTTACCGGGCGCGAAGTACCCTTTGAAAACCTCGATATTACACCAGTTCGTGGTATGGAAGGAATTAAGGAAGCAACAATAAAAATTGAAAACCCTTTGGAAGAGTGGGCTTTTTTGGATGGTGTTGAACTTAAATGTGCGGTATCTCATGGTTTAGTTGATGCAAAAACAATAATGGATAAAGTAAAAGCAGGAACAGCTGATTACCATTTCATTGAGTTTATGGGCTGTCCTGGTGGCTGCCTTGGAGGAGGTGGTCAACCTATTCCAACCAGTCCTGAAATTCGTCAAAAACGTGCGGAAGCCATTTATGCTGAAGAT
>CAYZBC010000518.1:0-2854 GCA_964476535.1 uncultured Maribellus sp. | reverse complement strand
AATAGATTAGGGTTTCTCCCGATTGTAAAAAATATTCAAAAAAGAGATATATCTGCTCATTTGATTCTTCGTTTGGAGAATGTTCTTTCCTATTTGTCATTGCCACCCGGTTTTTGAATCCTAATAAACTATTTACCGCGATACTATGGTTTAAAGCTACCCAACGTTTTTTAGGATCTTCTGAACCACCTGAAACAAGAAAAGGGCGGGGAGCCATCAACGCGTGTAAATCAGTTAAATCAAAACCATTTTCTATTAACTTAGGATATAATCCTTTAGCAGGATTATTATTCGTAATTAAACCGCGATTTCTCCAGGGTTTAGGATGATAACCCAAATACCAGGGTTCCCAATAATTTACAGATTGACGAGATTCATCAAATACAATCCCTGCATCAGACCAAACTGCACAGGCAAACTTCTCATACAAACAGGAGGCAAACATTGCCCACTTTCCACCAAAAGAATGCCCCATGATACCTATCCTCGTAGAATCTACACCTTCGACTCTTGATAAAACATTCCAAGCGTTTGCAGCTGCGTATGCCAGCATGGATAATGGCTGGACTTTAGCATTTTCTATGCTTGGATAATATATTGAATATGTTTTTCCCTTAGTCGCTTTAGTTGTGCCAATTGATAGCGTCACAAAACCCCTTTTAGCTAACTGGTATGCGAAATCACGATAAGGCCTGCCAAATCCAATTGCTGTTTCAGGTTCATAATAAACCGTAATCACTGCCGGCATAACTGCCTTTTCATTAGGAACCAATAAATATCCTTCTGTTTTCTCATTCGGAATCCAATAAAACCTCACCTTATATTGTGTGAAATTTTCTCTATGTAAAGTATCGAGGAATTCAAATTTTTGCTCCTTTATTAAAGAAGGCCAAGATCCCAGCATTTCATTCCAGCGTACATTTAGTTCTTTTCTTCTTTCCTTCCAATCTTCAGCAGAATTCACTGTTTGCTTGTTATAAAATTCTAACGGAGACCGAAAGTCGCCGTAATTATTCTTAAATTCTTCGGAGGGTGAAAAAAAGGGTAAGATTTCTTCCCATAGCGATTGTGTATCAGCATTCTTTTTGCTTGAAGATTGCCCCACAACTGTACACAAAAATCCAAGGATTAAAACAAAAATCAGGTGTATTCTAATTATAATGGTTGTTTTAATAATGATCATTTGAACGTTTTATCCTATTTTCCAACATAACATTTCGATTGCTTTTCAAAATTTAAAATCAATTCAACATATATTTTAATCCAAATTAAAATAAGTATCTGCGAAATTGATATACTGTTGCCAGTCATAGGGAGTCATATTATGCTTTCCCTCGCGGTTATGAAACCCCATTATTGGACGAATGATTTGTTTATTTACATTCGGAAGTTCTGAAGGCAAATTTGTTTCAATCCCATATAAATTAAATACAGCCTGAGCTTCAACCAGAGAAAGATATTGCCCTTTTGGATCGGCCCACAGATCTTCTGCGGCACTACCTACATAGACAGCACGTGGTGCCATTAATGCCAAAAGCATATGCTGGTCAACAGGAAGTTTATCTTCATTATTAGCATATTGTTGATAATTAGAGCAAAACCAGTAAGGAAAATTCCGATAAATTCTTTCTACTGTCTCTCCAAAATTTCTTCTGGAAATTGCAGCTCCTGAGTTTCCCGAGTCGTTTGAAACAGCAATTGCCACCCTATTATCCTGGGCACCACACCACAGCGAAGATTTTCCTCCCCGTGAATGTCCAACTATTATAATTCTTTTAGCATCCACAGAATTATCCTTTTCAAAATAATCAATGGCACGGCTTGCACCCCAGCCCCAGGCTCCTAATGCACCCATCCCATTATTCATTTCTAATTGTTCGGGATAAAGTCCCAACACACCTTTGGTAAATGTCTCATTCTTATCAGGTGCAACATCAATAACATCAAATCCGGCAATTCCATATCCTGCATTAATTACATCCTCTGCTGGCCAAAAACCATCTTTGTTTTTTCTGGTTACATCCATTGTTCGCATTCCTCGGTGGTTAATAACAAGAAATGTGGGCACTGGCTTTTTAATCTTGTTTGGAGTAAACAGAACCAAATTAATTGTTATGGATTTTTGGTTTCTAAATATCGTGATTGCAACTTCTTTTAAAGTCGCTTTACCATCCATCGCTTTTTTATCTTTATTTTTCAACTTAAACTTGATCTGGTCGAAATCTTTTGGGACCTGGCCATATACATTGTCTTCAAAAAGTTTCAGTATCTCTGGGCGTCGCACTTTTTCCCATTCTTCAATTGTACTAATTTTTACTCCGTCCTGAGTTTGCAAAAGTTCAGGTAACTTATAAGGTAGAACCTTTAATTCATCGTAATTTTGCGCTTCTATAATTTGCAACGATAATAGCAGGATGATAATACTAATTAAACTTTTTTTTGTTGTCATTTTGATTTGATTTAACTTTTAAAATCTTTTTAAATTTTTTACTAAAATCTATATATCCTTTTTCAACCGTTTATAATTGTTGTTGTTTTATGGTAACCCAAGGAACTTGCAAAATTTTTAATACTCTTGTGTGATAATTATCATCATGTTTGTTTCATCGAACAGTTATTTGAACTTCAAAGCCTCTTTTGAAGCCATTCATACATTTTTTCACGCATCCCTGAGGAGAACCTGTTAAAATCATCTGGAGAGTATATTTCAATACTATCGGGACTACCAAATAAATCATAAATTTTCGTGGCCTCTTTCACACAATACTGAATGTCCTGATGGTGTGCATCTTTATCCATCATAGGAGCAACAACCAATATTGGTCTTGGGGAAATACAAGCCAATACTTCATGA
>CAYZBC010000517.1:0-2859 GCA_964476535.1 uncultured Maribellus sp. | reverse complement strand
TCAAATGTTCTTTGTACTGTTGCCCAAAGTAATCCCCATTGATGTGATAATGTTTCTCTTAACTATTGGAACTTATCGGGTAGGTGTCCAGGTAATTCTTTTAAAAAATCAGCAAACTTCTTGGCATAGCCGGTTCCATTGGCTGTTAAATCCCATCGTGTGCTGTAAATCTTTCCGGTGTCCTTATCCCGCCATTTTCTCCGTCTGACTATAAAATAGACACTTCGATCCCTTATGGGAAAATCTTGTATGCGTACTGCTTCATCAAAACCATATAAAACCAATTCTTTCCCTGAATGAACAATTGGATTGATTGGTTTCTCATCCAAACTCAATTCTAATTGATTTGCTCCTACCTCTTTGATGCCAACTAAATCAAAATATTCAAATATCTCTTGGAGCAACAGGTAACATAGTAATTGTTCTATTTCCTTAAAACAAAAATAATCTATTTTGGATTTCCAACCCCAATGTTATACTGATCCAATATAAGCTGTATTATACAGAAAAAGAGGATTTCCAAATCAAT
Source organism: uncultured Maribellus sp. (assembly GCA_964476535.1). GTDB lineage: Bacteria > Bacteroidota > Bacteroidia > Bacteroidales > Prolixibacteraceae > Draconibacterium. The sequence continues at coordinate 2,330 of CAYZBC010000517.1, read as the reverse complement.
GGAAATCCTCTTTGTTCTACCTTGTTTACTCAGTTTTAATGCGGCTTTTAGCCTTGTGCCCAGAACAAGACTCAGTCTTTAGTTGATAATCAGCTGTTTGTGTCGTATGGTATTAAACAGGTATTGCTTTGAACTAGTTTTTTCAATTTATTTTAGTTTTAACAAATATTGAGAGAATCCCTTTTTTGTCTTCGGTAAGTAGTTTTATTTTCCAAAATCATTTTCGATATAGCTGGAACTATTATACCAACCTGTTGTGCTTTTGTGATTTATTTTGCAGTTAACTGTATTGATAAGTTCAATGCATTTGCAACGAGTACGAAATTTGATAAACGAATATCCTCTCCATTTTCAATACGTGAAATATAGGGTCGTTTTTTCCCAACGAGATATGCTAAGTCATTTTGACTCATTTTTAATTCTTTTCTCCGGTTCTTTATAATTTCTCCAAAGTAATATGAAAAAGCATCCTCCCGAAATTTTTCACGAGATGCCGTTCCACGTTTTCCGTATCGTTCATTTAATAGATCTTTTGTATTTATTAATTGTCCCATGATTCAAAAGTTTTGTTATAAATAATCATTTAATAATTTTTCTGCTTGTTTAATTGCTTTTTTATAATCCTTCGTGGATTTCTTTAAAAATCCGCATAAACAAACAGCTTTAGTGCATTCGGCAAAATTCAAATGATCAATAGCAAATATGATAATACGAATTTCATTTCCTGCTTTTATTCGAAGTTCATAAAATTGTGTATTCATTAATTTTTTCACAAAGTTTGTATGAACAACTTTCACTTCTCCAATCACTTCAATAATTTGAAAAAACTTTATCGAAACCCTTTCATTTTGGTTGTCGATAAAGTCCAAACATTCTGGTGTGATTGTTATTTCTCTCATGGAACAAATGTAACGAATAAGTTACATAAATGCAAATATTATTTTCCAATTCAAAGTATATTGAATTCTGATTAGGTTGGCTTCGATAGAAACAACGGTATCGCTATTCGTAGTTATGAATTCAGGAACATTTTACTTTACTTAATTTGTAATACTCGCTTTAGGGTAGGGGTTAATCATTTTCCATTTCCGAATATTCTTTTCCATAACGATTGTTTTTTATTTTGATTAATTATAGTTGTATCCCTGGGAATTGTTTCCAGCTCCAACGCATTTAGGGTGTTATCCAAATCCAAAATAATTTGGCCGTTTCCCTTTGTTCGCATCTTTTCAAAGTTGTTTTGAATTTGGTATTTTGCCAAACTTCCCAGCTCTACAATTACAGCTGTTTGTTTGTCGAATTGCCGTTCAAATTGTTTTTGCATCGGTCTGATTGATACAAAGTGTATTAAGAGCGTAATTACTAAGGTCGTAATTACAAAGGTTACTGTGGCAATAATGCCGTTTTCAATTCTGTTTCCTAAAGCCATAATTAATGTATTTGTTATTTTGTGATTATTTCATCGTTTTTTGTAATAGTGATTCATATTCATCAATAAACATTTTCCCATTCAAGCAGTAATCAGCCATTGCAGCAATACTACTCTTCGATCGTACTTTCCGGTAAAATCCCTGTCCCTCTCTGCTCCCTGCTGCGTTGGTATTGCCTTCGATTGTGTAATAATTGTTGTTGTCTTGGCCAGTTATTAATACGATGTGACCATAACGGCCAAGCTTCCTGTAATACAAAGCTCCAACCATCCCGGGCTTTACTTTGAATTGTTTTTCTCCCCATTGATTTTTCCATATAAGGTTTTGTTTGAACCAGTCCACAACTCTTGCGGAATGTGGTGCTGGCAAATTAGCATAATCATAAATTTCTGCCATACAAGCAGCACACCAGGGATAACCTTTGTTTCCCGACAAACCGCACAATTTCATTGCAATGGTAATCATGGGGTGGTCGTTGTTGCCTGTTATTTCTTCAACATCCTTCCAGCGTTCTGCCGAATTCAATAAATTGGCAGAAGAACATTCGCGTACTTTGGCAATTTTAATCGTTCGTTTTTCGCTTACATCGGGTAGAGTATTAGCGCGAATATTGCCAAATAAGCAAGTCGCTGCCAAAATGAATAATGAAATTTTTCTTTTTCCGAGCATGATTCCCATCCTTTGTTTTCGCCAATACTGGCATAATGATATGTTAATGGATATTGAAGTCTATAATAAATGCGAATCCATGATTCCGCAAGTAAGAACACCACTAAGGCAGGAACAATTTTCGATATTTTTTCGGGCGTAAAGGTTGCCCATTGTAGTAAAACTGCAATGTGGTTTTGAAGTGCTGCAATTAGAAATGCCAAAGGCAGGGTCCATAGATTGTGAAATTTA
>CAYZBC010000516.1:0-2861 GCA_964476535.1 uncultured Maribellus sp. | reverse complement strand
ATAATGAATTATGCAGTAGTTCGATAAACCTAAACCACGCGATACAATCGCGCGGTAGCAGGGGCAAATTTCTAAATCGCTTTAAGAAACAGATTATTATTGATAAAATCCAATATGCCCCATCTTTGTTTAGGGAATTAAAAGTCAGGATCGATGAAGAAAGGCATGTAAAGGGGAAATGGATATTAACAAGCAGCCAGCAATTTCCCCTGATGAAGGAAATTAGTGAATCACTTGCAGGACGTGCAAGAATATTAAATCTCAATACACTTAGTGCAAATGAACTAAACAAGGCAAATCTGTTACGCAATAAAAGAGACTTTTTATGGAAGGGTGGTTTTCCTGAAATTTGGGCTGAAGGTTTAAATGCATCCGACTTTTTTGAAGACTATATCCAAACTTACCTTGAACGTGATTTGAAACAAATTCTGAACGTTATCAATTTAAGAGATTTTAGGCGCTTTCTTACCTTGCTGGCCATAAGAATTGGACAACTTGTAAACTTTAGCGAACTATCCAAAGGTGTTGGCGTTTCAAATAATACGATAAAATCCTGGGTAAATGCGCTCGAAGTATCGGGATTGATAATTCTACTTCCACCTTATTATAATAATTTAGGGAAACGTCTAATTAAATCCCCAAAACTTTATTTTTGCGACAATGGAATTGTTTCAGCGCTTTTAAATATTCATTCTTTACCAACATTGGAAAATTCGCTTCATCTTGGTAACATTTGGGGAAATTTTGTTTTTTCCGAGTTATTAAAAGAAGGATTTATCCAGGGAAAGAACCTATTCTTTTATCGTGATCAAAATGGAAATAAAGGAAAAGACTCTCACGGATTATTGCAAGTTGAATAAATACAAGCAGGCAGAAGAACCTTTAAAAGCCTGGATTTATGAAATAAAATACTCGACCTGGGACAATGCAAATAAATTGAAAGCAAAATACAGGAATGCCGGTATAATCAGTTCAAAACAGGTAGTCTTCAATATAAAAGGTAATGATTACCGGTTAATTGTTCATGTTGAATACAAACTCAAAATTGTTTTTATAGTGTGGTTTGGCACAGATAAGGAATATGATAAAATAGATGCAAAAACAGTAAATTATGAAAATTAAAAACAGATCAAGAATATAACGAAGCATGCGAAAGAGTTTATCTCTTGATAAACAGTTCTGAAGATGCAATAGAACCGAATAGCCCTGAAGGCGAAGAAATGGAACTTCTTTCTTTGCTGATTGAAAAGTACGAACAGGAAAACTACCGGATGGAAGCCCCGTCTCCGATAGAAGCCATTAAGTTAAGGATGGAACAAATGAACCTGAAACAAGTTGATGTAGCACCGATGTTTGGTGAAAAAAAAAGGGTTTCAGAAGTACTGAATGGAAGAAGGGCACTGACTTTAAAAATGATAACTTTATTAAACCGATATCTGGGAATACCTCTGGAATCACTAATCAGCGGAAACAAGAAAGTCAAACTGGAGCCTGAAAAGAAAGAAAAGTTATTGAATGTCTCTTCGGTCAAAGAATATCTAAACAGCGGAAGGGCAGCGGTTATTTAATGTTCACTGCCAATACTTCCATCCCATCTGCACAAATTTTTCGTCCAGCTTTTTGTTGCATATTCTTCTCAACAATCTTCTGTAAAAAGGATAGATAAGAAGTTACAATTGTGTTCGTTGGTTATAAAATTTTATTGTTGGTACTGGTTATTTTTTTTTGATAAAGATTTGTGGGATATTTTACGAATAGTTTTAAAAGGTTAAAAGGCACTGATTAAAACCAGATATAACTTAATAATATTATGACCATCGGTTGTGGCAATTTCAAGTACACGTTTAACTTTTTCCTGGCGTTTTACATCCGAAAAATCGAGTGAATTATTATTTACATTGCCAGTTATATCTTTCCCGCTCCCGCGCGATTGTATCGCGTGGCATTCTAATTTTTTATAGGAACGAGATACAATCGCGCAACTATTACCCTCCCCAATTCTCACGATCCAAACTGCGGTAGTGGATCGCTTCTGAAAGGTGATCGGTCAGAACATTTTCTTCTCCTTCAAGGTCGGCAATCGTTCGCGAAACCTTTAATATTCGGTCGTAGGCACGTGCCGAAAGCCCTAATCTGTCCATGGCATTTTTGATCAATTCGTGGCTTGCTTCGTCCAACACAACGTATTTTCGGATAAGTTTTGAACTCATTTGCGCATTGGAATAAATTCCTTTATGGCCTTCAAATCGTTGGTCTTGAATTTTCCTGGCGATTAAAACTCTCTCGCGAACTGTTTCGCTGTTTTCCGACAATTCCATTTCAGTTAGTTTTTTGAAGGGCACCGGAACCACTTCTAAATGAATATCAATTCGGTCGAGTAGTGGACCTGAAATTTTGTTGAGGTATTTCTGAACGACTCCCGGCCCACAAACACAATCTTTTGTGGGATGGTTATAATATCCGCACGGGCAGGGATTCATTGAAGCCACTAACATAAAACTTGAAGGATATTCCACCGAAAATTTTGCCCGCGAAATTGTAATGTTGCGGTCTTCCAGGGGCTGACGCATTACTTCCAAAACTGTTCTTTTAAACTCCGGCAATTCATCTAAAAAAAGCACTCCGTTGTGTGCCAGTGATATTTCTCCGGGTTGCGGATAGTTTCCGCCACCTACCAATGCCACATCGCTAATGGTGTGGTGTGGCGACCGAAACGGACGTTGTGTCATCAGCGAAGTTTCTTTATTCATTTTCCCGGCAACCGAATGGATTTTAGTTGTTTCCAGAGCTTCTTTTAAAGTGAAAGGTGGAAGTATTGTAGGTATTCGTTTGGCTAACATTGTTTTTCCTGAACCTGGTGG
>CAYZBC010000515.1:0-2889 GCA_964476535.1 uncultured Maribellus sp. | reverse complement strand
CAAAAATAGATCATGGTTATATGGGACAGCTGGTAGAATGGACAGAAGTAGTAACGGAAGGGAAAACACTTGAAGAGTGCAGAGAAATGCTTAAAGATGCCTTATATGAAATGGTGGCTGCGTATCATCAACAAAATAAAGAAATTCCAATCGGTAACTCTCTCTTGGAACAAATAGCTGTTGAGGCATAAGTGTCTGTAAAACGTAGAGAGCTAGTCAAATATTTCGAGAAAAGTGGTTTCTATCTACTCCGAGAAGGCAGAAATCATTCTATATATGCTAACAACAAGAAAACCATACCAATCAAAAGACATCGAACTATTGACAGAATAACGGCAAACGAATTATGCAAACAAGCTGGACTGAAGCCTAAGTTCTGAAATGTTATTATCGCGCAATCCATGGTTCTTTTCGTAGGGGCACAATATTTTGTGCCCTTTTTTCTTTATGGTTTGGGGATGGTGGAATAATTGCTTTAGAACATTTCCAACTCTAGTTTTGCCTAAGACGAAATCGTCCCCTTTTAAAGAGGGAATTAAAAAGGTGATACAATTTAGATGTGTATCGCATTTTTGTGCATTTCTGTTGAGGTTTTAAGCAATTTGAGCTATTGTAAAATTGAAGTAGAAGTGAATAGGAGGTAGGATATGCAAAAAGATTTGTTTAAAATTGAAGAAAAACGTAGGATTACAGTTGGAAAGTTAAAGAGGATGTTGGCAGGATATTCGGATGATACAGAAATTACTTTTGGAGCTACTATTGAAGCGATACCACTTGTTTTTTATCGGGTCAAGAGAAGAGGGAATGACTTGGTGCAGATAGAGTTAAACGAGGTACTTGAAGATGATGTTTAGCAATGTGTTCGGGATTTGGGGTTTGCGATGACAAAAAGTCCCCCTTTGAAGGGGGATTCAAGGGGATATAAAAGTCTACTTTCAAATTGTTGTGCAATTTTCAAAATATGGTATTCTAAACAAGAAGTTTGTGTGCTAATTGGTTTGAGGTAAAAAAATGGGAAATAAACTTTCTTGGGTAATGTTTTTTCAATCAATATTGAGTTTGTCAGTTTTAATTCTCTTAAGTTATAGTGGTATTTTAGTGATTAAATTTATATTCGAAAAAATTAATTTTCTCAATCCTAATGTTGGAGCTGCCATAATTGCTACTCTTGCTGCTGTGTTTAGTGTTTTATATCAACAAAATAAAGTTCAAAAAAGACAAACAAACGAAGCCCATCGGCTTAAAAAGGTTGCATTATACAAAAGCTTTATGGATATAATGCTTGAAGCCTTAATGAACACAAAAAAATCTGAAGAAGAACAGAAAAAACTATTTAAAAAAATGGAAAAATCTTTCATGGAATTTAAAACAGATTTAATCATATGGGGTTCACCTAAAGTAATAGATAAATTTAATAAATATATAGCTTCTGTCAATAAACCCAAGAAAATTTTATTGTGCGTTGATGCCTTGTTAAGAGCTATTAGAAAAGATTTAGGCGTCAACAATGGTTTGTTAGCACAAGGTGACTTAATTAAACTTTATTTAAAAGATACTAAAGAACTTGATAAAATAATAAAAAATGCATCCTAGCTGAATTCGATCAACTGAGCTTTTTTCTTCACGGAAGATATGGTATTCTCCGAAATAGAGAGAGTGTTCTTTTGAAAATTATGTAGTTTTTAGTATTTGTCTTAAAGAAACTTCGGCTTCTCACCGTTAAGTAAGATAAAGCTTTCATATCGCTGTCCTTCGGTATGGTAGTGAGTGACAGTCTTTATCAGATTTATTTAACGGTGGCTGATACAAATGTTTGCACTCCTTTTTTATTTGGAGCAAAAGTAGTAAGCTGTGCAAATATAAAAACAGAAAGGGAATTTTTATGAATCAATATATAAAATGCCCCAATTGTGGATATAGAGGAGCATCAAAAAGTATCGGTTTGGATGTAGCTGGTTTTTTAATTGCAATATTATTATTAATATGCTTTGTTATTCCTGGCATAATTTACATTATCTGGCGTAATAGCAAGGCAAGGCAATTATGTTGTCCACAATGCAGCAACACTAACGTAGTAAGAATTTCTAAAACAGAGGCTATTGGTAGTGGAAATTCTGATGAGTGGGAACTCGTCAGTGAAAATAGTAATTCTAATGAATGGGAATTCGTCAAAGAAACAAAGAAATGTCCATTTTGTGCCGAAGAGATAAAAAAGGATGCAATCGTTTGTAGATATTGTAAAAAAGACCTTCCAAAAGAAAGCAAAGTTGAATCTGAAATAGAATTGAATTAAGAAATAACAGAAAAAGAAATAAATAGATTTTAATTGCTGATAATGTTGCAAAGGTAAGGAAAGGAATAAAAATGGATGGTTTTATTTGTTTTCTAATTTTATGGATTATAGTCATTCCCGTCTGGCTTTTTTGGAAACTGGTTATTGCGGGAAGGGGGACTTGCGCAAATTGCAAACAAAGTTATAAAAATATTCATTGGAAAGTAGATGGTAAAAAATTCTGCACTCAAAGATATCTCTCTGAATATTTTAGATGTGAAGTTTGCAGCGCTCCTTCAAAACATCATACTAAAAATGGACATTTTTGTAGTAAGAATTGCCAAAAAGAATTCTTATATAGCATTTCAGAAGTGGATGCTTAATTCTTAAGAAATGAATATAAATCCCAAAAGACAAGATTGTTTCACCCCATCCCGAGAGTGTTCGGGAGATAGGGTTTGCAATGACAAAAATTCCCCCTTTGAAGGGGGATTCAGGGGGATGTAAATGACCACAGATACAATAGCAGCAATATCAACTCCGCTTGGTGAGGGTGGGATAGGAATTATAAGGCTGAGTGGGTCGGATGCAATAAAGATTGTCTCAAAGATATTCAA
>CAYZBC010000514.1:0-2901 GCA_964476535.1 uncultured Maribellus sp. | reverse complement strand
TTGAATTTAAACTTCCAGAATTATTGGCATTGAAAGTTAGCTGAAATGGGAACTATAAATTCATGGTAACCTACGTAAATTCAAGCTGTTTTGAAAAATCCCGTGGAGGATTTACCCTAAATGTTTAATTTTACCCAAGATTAAAGGAGAAGTTCACTTCGTTAGAGAATTTTGTTCTTTAACAAACTACGCTGACGACCGTTTTATCTAATGTGACAAATGTTCAATAATTTATGTTTGAACTATAAGCGAACTTCAATAAGGAATACAAAATAAGACATGGTAACAAAAGAAAATGTTTTGAAGTTGACAAATTTGGAACTTGCTTTTCAGAGGCTCAAGTTTTCCCCTCACCATATTCATAAAGATCTTTATTATAGCGTACTTAAAGACATAGAGCCTTTTCGAGAAGAATATTTTGAGTTACTTAATGAAAAATTTTCATTGACCGATAGATTAAAAAACCTTGGAATTGCACGCACATATTTGCCTAAAAAAGGTGGTTTTGTACGTCCAATAACCTACATCGGATTTGAAGCTTTACTAATATATCAGGCTATAGCTAACAAACTAGCAGAATCTTTTTATAGTTCTGTGTCTAGAAATTACAATAAAATAACCTTTGGAAATCATTTTAATGCAAATTGTAATTCTAAATTCGTTCTTCTCCCATGGAAAAAACGATGGAAGAGTTATCGGAAAGTTTCAAGAAACTTAATTGAAGAACGTGGTTTTAATTATGTTGTTGAGTTTGATATCGCTTCCTTTTATGACAGCATTGACCATAAATTATTGATGAAGTGCCTTAGCAGAGAGTTAGAGAAAGATATAGCTGATATTCTTTTATCAATACTTCAGTTTTCCCATTCGGATTTTGAGCATATAAAACCAGGAAGTGGTTCGGGTATCCCTCAAGGTCCAATAGCATCAATTATTCTCTCGGAAATATTTCTCGATTTTTACATTGATCAGTATTTTTTAAAGCAAATGCAGAGAAACGAAATTGCATACATTCGGTATGCAGATGATATCAGAGTTTTCTCGCAAAGCAAGGTCGTAGCAAAGAAATTTGTTACATTGTTGGATTTGTTGTGTCGTAATTCAGGTTTAATACCTCAACCTTTGAAAGTTGGTGTGAGTTTTTACGAAAATTCAAGAGAACTTATTGATCAGGATGTTAACAAATTCAGTCAAATACAGAATCAATATAAAAAATCAGGAAAATTAAAATCAAAAGTATATCGTAATGCTCTGAATTTAATTAAGGAAATGTTAAAAACTGGCAAATTCAATAAAACGAAGTTTGCTTTTTACATTTATAAACTTGATAAAGATGATGAATTAAGAGATTTAATTTTGGCAAATATTACGGAGTGGTATGAATTCTGTGATCAGATGCTTTTTTATCTTAAAAAGCACTATGCGGATGATGAAGATACAATAAGTAAACTTATAGACTTGTTCATTATCAAAGAAAACTTTTTTTTAGACTATCCAGTCTATTTGTTTTTGGACAAATTTTGTTCGTATATTCAGTTTTCGGCAGAATCCTTTTTAAAGCTGTATAATCGTAGGAAAGCTGGAAAATGGCTTTCAAAAGTTTCTCTCATTAGGTGGGCTCTTCATTGGAGACAAAAAGATATTTTGCTCTCTTTGGATGCGAACGATGTTGAGAATATTTTACTCAAGCGCGAGTTGCTTTGCTCGCAATATACCATAACCGATAATCTCGCCCTTAAAAAGCAAATGGAAATAAGAATGCTGAAGGATGAGCATGCTGATTTATCATTTAAGGCAGTTTCATTAATATATGAAAGATTATTATTTGATTCAGGTTCCGATTTGTCATTCTTAGAGAATATAAGGAATCCCGTTATTGAAAAAATCTTAAAAGGCAGCAAACACAATCCAGTTGCTGATACGTTGACTAAACAGGATATTATCACTCGTGATCCTACAACGTTTTTTTCTGATAAAATTTTTTCTAATGAACATGAATTTGAACAACTGTCAGTTTTATGCAATTTTTCGGTGAACTACTTTCAAGATAAAAACTACAAGCTTTTTATCGATAGCCTTGATCAATTTAATCAGATTGTTGTTGAAAGGCTTTTTTGTCTTGAGAATGGAAATAGGTCAAGTGTAAATTTTGGTGCGCTTCTCAAGAATGAAAGCTTTATTAGTACAGATATGATTGGTGTAAGGGATATACTATCGGAAATTCATCAACTGAGAAATGGTGAGTTGCACCCCAAAAATATCAAAACAGGTAAGTTTTATCCAAGTAATAGGGTCTTTGAACAAAAGGATCAAGTTATGAAGAAGATTTTTCCTGAATGGCTAAATGCCATAGAAGAAATCCTTGCATGGTATGATAGAAAAGCAGCTCTAACAAAAGCTTAATCAGATCGCAAAAAGCCGTGTTGCTTATTTAAACATTATTCAATAAATTTCCATATTCCCTTGCAGATGCATGACAAAGTTCCATAGAGTCTTTTGACAAACGAGATTGCTTTACTCCATTCGTAATGACAAAGAAGCGGGGATTAGTTTCTTTCCTCTCCAAAAACCTGTGCGCTAAAAATGTGGATTTCGGTATCTTTGTCTTTCCATGCATCAGGAGAGAGACCTGCTTTGTGAGTACAGAGAGAGGATAGGAATTCTTCCTTTGACCAGCCGGTTTCTTGGGCAACTTGAGGCAGAAAGACTCCTTGATTAAACCCTCTCTTTATTATTACTCCATGTTCGCCTAAATAAAATTCATCAATATTTTTTATTCTCTTTGGATGAGTAAGAACAGATATTTCTATATCTATTTGTTCCAATTCATTTTCTGTTACAGCAGAAAATCTCGGATCACCTGTCGCAGATTCAATTGCCATATTTCTGACTGTTTTCCAG
>CAYZBC010000513.1:0-2909 GCA_964476535.1 uncultured Maribellus sp. | reverse complement strand
TGGTGGTTTGCTTAATAGTCTCTTAGAATCGTAAACATATAAAATTTAATTTAAAAACAATTATTATGAAAAATTTACTTAAAGTAGCCATTTGTTTGGTAGTAGTATTCTCGTTTTCTGAAGCAAAAGCCCAAATGAGTGCGGGAGGCGGAATTGTTTATGGAACCGATATCAATAATATTGGTATAAGCGTAAATGGCAAGTACGAATTTAACGAAAAATGGGCAGCAGCTCCTGCGTTTACTTATTTCTTAAAAAAGGATTATGTAAACTGGTCGGCTTTGGATTTAGATGCCAATTACCAGATTACCGAAATTGAAAACATTGGTGGACTTTATGCAATTGGTGGTTTAAACATGACTTTTTATAAAATTAAAATTGATGGTCTTTCTGAATTTATGGGAGGAGACGATTCTGTAACTGGTTCGGATGCCGGTGTTAACCTTGGAGTTGGGCTCAACCTTGCAGCCAGCGAAAAATTTGTAATTGCCCCGGAATTGAAATATACCATTAGTAGTGGAGGTTATTTGCGCGCCGGCGTAAAAATAATGTTTGGCTTATAATAGTAAAAGCTATGTTTGAGGCAGGAAAAACACAAACTTTTTTCACGCAAACAAAAATCAATCAATCAATTCGAAAAAAGTATACTCCAAACAATAAATTAGAAGGCTGCAAAATATTTTGCAGTCTTTTTTTTGCTTCAGATGTATCTTTTTAAATCAGTGAGACTATGATTTTGATTTTCAAAATCATTTAGCCGAACTGATCCCGAGCGATAGTCGAGGGATCTCATGGGTTTTATTCCCCGCATCTTGATGCGAATTAAAAAATAAGATTCTATTGAGATATCTCGTCAGCTTGCTGCAAAGAGTTTCATTCACTCAAAAATTTTTCATTTTCATTTTTAAACATTAAACTCATCGAAATGACTGATTGGAACAAGGTACGCGAAGAATTCCCCGTTTGTAAAAAATACGTATATCTGAATCCTGCCGGTGGTTCTCCTGTATCGAAAAGTGTTGCAGACGAAGGCAAACGGTTTTACAACGAAATGCTGGAGTTTGGAGATACTTATTGGGAAACCTGGCTGGAGAGAACTGAAAATACACGTTCAACATTAGCAAAATTTATAGGTGCCGGTCGCGAGGAAATTGGTTTTACCACCAACACTTCGCACGGAATGAATTTGGTAGCACAAATGTTAAAAGACAAAGGAACAGTGTTAACCATGCGGGATGAATTTCTATCCACTACTTTTCCGTGGCTAGACCAAAAAACCGCGATTAAATTTGTGGAATCAACCAACAATGTTTATTCCATCGAAGCGATTCAAAAAGCCTTAACACCCGATGTGAAAATATTAGTTACTAGCTACTTCCTTTTAAGCCATAAGATGCAAGAACACCTATAAGTTTATCCATTTCTTCTAAAGAAAGACAATAATCTTTAGGATGTGCCAAAACCGGAATGCCACCAAGTTTAGTAATTAATGTTATAGCATCCTTAGTATGAATGGAATTTGCCTCGATGTTGGTATGCACACTGTTTATAATAGTGTTTATTTCGTTCTCGTTTTTATCGATAAAATAGGCTAGAATATGAATACCAAAATATGAATACGAAGAACTGGTAGATATTTCCATGCCAGATACAAGTTCCAGAGGAAGTTTATTATCCCGAATATAGCCTGCAGCTTCCTGTATTCCGTCCATGGTGTCATGATCGGTAATGGCAATTGCTGAAAGTTTCTTTTTAACGGCGTAATCAACAAGTTCTTTCGGAGTGAAAGTTCCATCAGAGGCCGTTGTATGAATGTGTAAGTCAATAATTTTCATGAAATATTCTCCTTCTTTTGAATATCAGCAATGGCTTTTGCCGGATTGTTATTATTTGTAAAATCTTTATCAAACAGATTGGTCACCAAACCATGTGATATTTTACTAAATATCATATCGTGTCCAACACATAATCCCATTGAAATATTTAAATCTGTATTTTTTTTGTTTAAAAAATCGGCTTGTCCGGCAGGATTGCATAAAATACGGCCATTTGCCCCTCCCAGAAGTTCATTTTTGGAGATTCGTCCGTATTTACAATCAACCGTATAAACTTCAAAATATTTAGAAAAATAATCCTCTAACAATTTAGCTTCGTATGAGAATGTTATGCAATGTGCAATCCCAATTCGTTTAAAATTAATTCCCCGTGCAAAATTAATTATTTCCTCAATACGATTTGAACTCATACTGGTATAATCATAATTTACTTGCATTATTTTACGAAATGCTCCTGTATATAAATCTGTCATTTTAGTCTTATTATTTAAGTGAATTTTCGGAAGTTACCATAGCGTACTCACAAAACCCAGAACCTGTTTGTGCAACTATATGTACTGTTTATTATATGATTACAACTCAATGTGTGTGTAAAAAACTATGCGGCTAGAAAATTGATGTCGCAAATATAATGAGAATATTCTCATTATATAAAATTAATTTTTAAAATTTATTGATTTTATAATTTCTTTCAAAAAAATGCCACATAATATTATTTAATGAACAATAGTTCGTTAACTTTGTGATGAACTATTGATTATATCATATGGGGAGATAAGAATAAGATTGTTAAAAATTGTGGATTTGGGGTATGGTTGGAGAAAACTTCGACTATGGAGATATGGATGTGTTTTTACCAATTGATTTAAGATAATATGTAAATAGGATAAATTTGCTAAAAAATTGGTTATTGCATAAATATCAATTGTTTACCTCAACCTTAAAGGGAGCAATTTATTTTCTTTACACCTTATAGAGCTCAGGCAATTGAAGAAAATAAAAATGTGTTTATGTAATCTATTTCAATACTTAAAAAAATAATTTAAAAGCTAATTATAATGATAAAAATTTCTG
>CAYZBC010000512.1:0-2915 GCA_964476535.1 uncultured Maribellus sp. | reverse complement strand
AAAAGGCTAGAAGAATTTCTCTTCTAGCCTTTTTCTTTCAGAGTAACTATAGAGTCATCTTTTCCCTAAAAATAATAAAAATCGAGCTCGTTTTTTGAGTGTGTTTCTTGACATTTTACATAATTGTCTGCTATCGTAAAAAAATGAGGGTAGCGGTTCAATGATATATGTTAGCTAAAAAAATGAATAAATTAGAGCAACCAGCATGGTTAAAAAGAATGGATAACGGTGCAATTGGAGAAGCACGAAGCAAGGCTTTTTTAATGGATCGTTTTTGGATATTAGAACGTTCGGTCGATATCGAGGGGGCCGATTTAATCATTCAACGCAAGATAACAGGTTCTACCCTTTTAGATAAAGCCCCTCCGCGTTTGGGGGTAATACAAGTAAAATTTTTCTCGAGTAAAAAAACCACTCAATATATACACAAAGAATATATTCTGGGTGAAAATAATAAGCCAAGAGATGAATTTTTTATTTTATGTCATACAGGTTTTGAATCTGATGCGAAAACATTTTTTCTTTCAGCAAAGGATGTTGCCCAAAATTTTAAAATTGCTGACGCAGAGCATAGTAATGAAGGAAAATATATCCTTCCAGGGAGCGTAGTACTTTCAGATAAATTTTTAGTTAGTTCATCCAAGATTATTCTTGATAGAATAGAAAATTTATTAAAATTAGCTGATTTTAAAAACAATAGACAGTTTCTTTCGTGGGCGTTGCCTAATATATCAAAAGAAGATTCCATCATTTCGCCATTATATTTAGAACCTATTGATAATTGGTGGGGAGATATACCTGCAGAATTTTATAACATGAAAAAGAAAGCACGTAGTAGTCTATATAATTTAGAGGAAGTTTTTAATCTCTACAAACAAATAGTTGAGACGTCAGACCCTGAAAGAGCTCTTGAAATTGCGGAAGAAATAGAGGCTTGTCATAAGGGTGGGGGAAGAATTTATGTTTCCTTGCCAAGCGATCTTTATAATGAAGATTTTTATTCGACAGTTAAAGAACACAAAAGAAAGTGCACAGTTTTGAAACAACACGGTAGACTTGACGATTTCATTATTTTTAGATCATCTTTAATGAAGACGGTATATGATGAGGCTTTGCCGATGGTCGAAAATTTAAAAAGTGGATTAATTTATATATTAGAAATAAAATTTACTATTTCCCCGCTTAAGATTATAAATCTTTCATCAGAATTTTCAGAAAAAGATAGTTTTAATATTAAACAAATAATAGCCACAGATGAAGATTCAGATGAATACTCAGGATTATCTTTTAGTAATGATGGTATTGGCTTGATATACTTTGCCCCGAGTAGCTGTGGAAATTTTAGCAAAAAGAAATACGATAGCTATGAAAAATTTATAAATAAATTCCATATAAATTGCATATATAGATTTATGGAAAAATTGTTTGAAGAAATCGAGAAAATAAACAGCTAACAACTTCATTTACCTGACCGTTACCCGCGTCGCTTTCGCGTCGCGTGCATCAGCAGGTGATGGCGATGTTGGGCTTTTGATTTATGGATATAGAAACATTCGCAATAAATATTTTTGAAAAAGAATTTGGCTATCGAGTAAAAAAGATACGCCAAAGTGATGAAAAAACTCCTGATTTTTTTGTAGAAGGTTACGGAGAATGCTTTTTGATTGAACTTAAATCAAAACTTGACGATGAAAGTACAGTCCAAAATTTGCAAAAAGTGCTAGAACAAGGAGAAATAGCTGAATTTTCAGACTCTATTGAAAGAAAAAATAATATCTCTAAAAGAATCAATTATGCCAGCAAACAACTTACATCAATTTACAAAAACGTTGATTACCGAATGATATGGTTGATGGCTACTGATGGAAATCAACAAATGAAGAAAGCTCAATTCAAAGCTAGTTTATATGGCAATGTGGTAATTGCTGATTTAGACTTGTCTCAAACATGTCCATGTTATTATTTTGGATTTAATGATTTTTATAGAACACGGAATGTTATAGATGCTGCATTGATCTCCACTCTGGAAGAAGGAGAACTTTGCTTGAACACCTATTCACCTAAATATCATAAAATTAAAAAATCCGCTTTAGTTCAGAAGTTTGGCAATGCTTGCTGTGATCCATTCATAGAAGAGAAAACAAATAAGGCAATGCTTGTTGATACAGATATTGATCGTCGTGATGAGAGGGCAATACTTAAATACCTAAAGAAAAAGTATGAACGGAAAAAATTACAGGTTATGCAGAGGCACTATTATTCATCAGTAATTTCTCTATCACCAAATAAACAGGGCAAACATGAATAGGAAATCTCCCAATGGGCAGATTTTTAATAACTTCACGAGAAAATTCCACAAGAAGTGTGAACACAGATGAAGAAATGGACGGAAAATGAAATAAAATATCTCACGACAATTATAATGCTTCATCAAATATTGAGTTATATGAGTATTTTGATATTTCACAGGGCACGCTGACAAAAAAAGCTCAGGATAGTTTCAACCAAGTAAACGCAGAGAATCTTTTGACAAAGTAAGATATAGTGTGTATTGTTTAATTGTAACCATAGAGTAACTTTAAGGAAGATAAGCTAGGAAAAAGATTTTAGAATGAAGCCTATCGTATTAGCAATAAATATATGTGATGATATTATTAGAGATGAAATTACTAAAAAAATATCATTGATAGGGCTTTTTAATCGCATACAATCTCCGTCATTTCCTACAACCCATTCTTCTTTACATGTGTACGTGAGTTTAACAAACGGACATAAAAAATATAAAGGAGAATTACGTTTCGTAAGTGAGAATGATGATAGTGTAATTTTTAAAACAAATGCTGATGTTCCATTGCAAGACCCACTTAAAACTCTTGAATTAAATTTTAGTATCAGAAATTTAAAATTTGATAAAC
>CAYZBC010000511.1:0-2917 GCA_964476535.1 uncultured Maribellus sp. | reverse complement strand
GGAACGATGAAAGATTCATTAAACAAATTACCAATCAGATGGATTTTAAGGCTTGTTATTATTGTCATTGCATCTTATGTGACAGGAATGAGTTTTTGGTGGTGTTTTTTAGCTTATGTTGGTATAATATTCTTGATTCGTTTTTCTGTTAATATGATTCTAACACTTATTGGTATTGCTCTAATAGTAGGGGTGTTTTTTACTCTGTTCTTTGGATTGTTAACGCTTTAAAAACTCCAAGTAGCATCTTGAATAATTATTGCAGGGCGATTTACGCCCTGCTTCTTTTTTCATGAGCCTGAGCGGTGAAAAAGAAGCAAAAAACCTATGTTAGAATTTTCGTTTATCAATGCCTTTTATCACTTTGTTATAATTATCCCGCCATCCTGTTTAATCAAAATATATTACTATTCTTCTCGTTGTAAATCCGAGTGATTTCATCCTTAAACGTTTCAAAATGATGTGCAAGAACATGATCAATATAATCGAATATGGATATTTTGCTATTACCAATTACCGAAACAATTTTTGAAACCCGTTCATGATACTCTGGTCGGATATAGACCACTTTGCCTGTTCGTGCCTTAAAATCTGATTTTTGAATAAACAGCAATTCATAATCCTGAGGTTTACTTCGCTGCTTTCTTTCTTTTTTCACCTGCGGCTCAACAGACTTTTCTTCCGGATTTTGTTGTTTAAAATTGGGGGAATCAGAATTACCGCTAATAGTGGAGATTAAGAAGCTTTCATCTATCTCGCTGGAATTGACTCTTTTCTTTGCCATAGTTTTATTTTTTTAGTTATTCATTTATTCGTTCAACTACATCATTATATCCTTGCAATAAGAATTGAACGTTTGTATGTACAAACATCCATACATTCTATTAAATAATCGTTCAATGATATACTCAATTGCACGAAAGTATGTGGTCGCATTAAATCGTGCAGATGTACAATCATACAGTCATTCAATACTACAAATGAAAAGAAAAAAACCCTTGGTTTTGATGTTTAGAAATAGGCTGGATGCAATCGTCTTTAAGTGACTGCTTTTGGCGTTAATGGAGATGGTACTTGTTCGGTTTCTGCTATTTAACTTTGTCATCAGTAATGGAAAAACGAATAAAATGTCAATTCAAAAGTCAATATCAATAATCCATAAATCAATAATGCTAAACAGATTTGCGTCGGCAAATGGCAAGTTGTGTTTTGAGGTCCTCAAAACGTTTTCAGTACCTGAAAACCACTTGCCCCGTTGGGGGAAAATCACCCTCCCAAGTCGGGGATTTTTGAATAAGAAACCTGATAATGTTTAATGCCATAAAAATTGAAAAAAATGACAACCAAAAACAGACGAAATAGCAAAGGGGGACGAAAACCCAAACTAAGCCCATGCAAACATCGCTATTCATTCAACTTAAATGATGTGGATAATGCCAAATTTCTTACGCTTTTTGAAGCATCGGGAATGGATGTAAAAGCACATTTTATTACAGCAACATTGTTTGAAAAACCAGTTAAAGTGGTGAAAATTGACAAAGCTGCAATGGATTATTACATGCGCCTTACCACTTTGCATTCCCAATTTCGTGCAATAGGCGTTAATTATAATCAGGTTACTAAAGCACTTAAAACCACTTTTTCGCAGAGAATTGCACTGGCATTTCTATATAAACTGGAAAAAGCAACCTTTGAACTGGTTGCAACCAACTTGAAAATTATTCAACTGACCAAAGAATTTGAAACAAAATGGTTACAAAAATAAGTTCCGGCAGTTCGCTTTACAGCGTGCTTGCATACAACCAGGAAAAGGTAAATAAAGAAAAAGCGAGGGTACTTTTTTCTCAACGGATAATCGAGCCTTTAGAAAAGAATAATTGCATCGGTGATTATACCCGTTCCTTTGAATCGTATATACTTGCAAACAAAAAGACTGAAAATCCTATCCTGCATATTTCGATTAATCCCGACCCTGAAGACGTAATAAGTGATGAACAATTAAGTGAAATTGCGCAGGAATATATGCAGGGATTGGGATATGGTGACCAACCATTTTTAGTGTATAAACATGAAGATATTGATCGCTACCACCTGCATATTGTATCGGTAAAAGTTGATGAAGCAGGAAAAATGATAAACGATAGTTTTCAGCATCGGAGGTCGATGGATATTTGCAGGAAAATTGAACAGAAGTATGGTTTAATACAAGCGGATAAAAAAAGGTATAAGGAAACTTTGCCATTAAGAGTGGTACGTTACGAAGATGGCGAAATCAAGAGGCAAATTGCCAATGTAATCCGCCCGGTTATGCGAACTTATCATTTTCACAGTATTCTGGAATACAAAGCTCTTTTGTCTCTTTATAATGTCAATGTTGATGAAGTAAGAGGAGAAAGCAAGGGTGAAATGTATCATGGTTTGGTTTACTCTGCAACAAATAGAAAAGGAAAAAAGGCTGGTCCGGCATTAAAATCTTCTCTGTTTGGAAAATCAGTAGGACACAAGGCACTACAAAAGCAAATTGAGAAATCGGGGGAAATTATCCAAAACAGAAGGTTAAAAGAACGCAGTAAAAGCATAATTGCCCATGCAATGCAATCGTGCAAAAACCGAAATGATTTTGAGAAAGAACTTATTAAAAACGGAATAAGTGTACTATTCCGGCAAAATGAATCGGGACGTATTTATGGGGTAACTTTTATCGACCACAAGCAAAAAGTGGTGTTTAATGGCTCACGGTTGGGCAAAGCCTTTTCTGCCAATGCTTTTCATGAGAAATTTAATAATCCTGAACAAACTATCGGAGAAATAACATCTACAAAGCAGGAGCAAACTCCAAATCAATATGATTCCACTTCTTCGATTGAAAACTTAACCAGACTTCTTGGAATTGAAAACCGTGGAGAAAACCTTGAAG
>CAYZBC010000510.1:0-2919 GCA_964476535.1 uncultured Maribellus sp. | reverse complement strand
AGCTTAAAGAAGTTTATAAATCTGCAAGATTTTTTGTGTGCCCTGTTTTTGGAGGAACAGGTCAACAGATAAAGATAACCGAAGCAATGGCTAATGGCTTACCAGTTATCGCCTTGCATTCAGGAGCAAGAGATACCCCTATTCAACATGGCATAAACGGCTTTATTGCAAATAATGCTAAAGAATTTGCTACTTATATTATCAAACTTTGGAATGATAAAAAGCTGTGCGGGGAAATGGGTAATGCGGCAAGGGAAACTATTGCTAAAAAGTTTTCGAGATCATACTTACTAAAAAAATTAAATTCAATTGTTCCTTTAAACAAATAACAAAATAAGGAAATTTATTAAATCAAAAAATATATTATTTTAACAGACACGATAAACAAAATTAAATCAATTTTAAAAAACAAAACTAAGCAAATAAAATTAAGGTATATTTATGAAAATCGGCATACAAGCCTCTAATTCTCGAAAAGGAGGAGGTCAATTCCAGTTTCTGATTATGTTTTTGGATGCCTTATTTGCTGCTGATATAAAGCATGAAATCTATTTATTTTATTTTCATGATGAAGATAAACTACGACAGAGATATCAGAAAGAAAGATGGCATTGGATTGACCTCAACAAAGAATTGCCTGTTTTATTTATCGGTAAGTTTTTAGAACTTTTCAAAAAACCGTTAAAAAGCTTACTATGCCATCTTGGAATAACTGTAATAAGACACAGAAAAACAAAGGCTACAGATAATTCTATCCCAAAACTAAAAAGAGCGTTCTTGTCTAAATATAAACTCGACTTTATGTTTTTTCCCACATGGACTGATAATTGTTGGGAATACGGTGTTCCTTTTGTCTTTATAGTTCACGATGTACAGCATCGACTTCAACCGGAATTTCCAGAAGTTTCTATTGAAGGAGAATGGATTCATAGAGAAAAGATTTTTTCTAAAGCAATCTCTAAAGCAAAAATTGTTCTGGCTGATTCAGAAGAAGAGAAGAAAAATGTTCTCCACTTCTATGATTGCGAGCCAAAAAAGGTAAAAGTATTGCCTTATACCGTGCCGTCCAGTTCAATAATTCAACTGTCTGAAGAGAAAATAAAAGAGATAGTAGAAAAAATGAATACTCCAGTAAAGTTTCTATTTTACCCTGCTAACTTCTGGCCTCATAAAAATCATTATAGAATCATTGAAGCTATAGGACTCTTGAAAAAAAAATACAGGATTGAAATTCCCATTGTTTTTGTTGGTAAAGCATATTCTCAATGGCAAGTTTTAGCTATCTGTAAAGCCTTAGCAAAAAAGCACTCAATAGAAAGTCAAGTATGTTTTCTTAATTATGTCAGTGACGAAGAACTAGCCGCTCTATATATGAGAGCTGTAGGTCTGGTTATGCCGACATATTCTGGCCCTACAAACATTCCCTACATGGAAGCCTTTTATTATAAGTGTCCTGTTATTGCTTCAGATATTCCGGGAAGTAAAGAACAAATTGGAGATGCAGGGCTTTTAGTTGATCCAAGAAATACAGACGCAATTGCTGATGCAATATATCGAATCTGGACAGATCAAACACTAAGAGAGAAGTTGATTAAAAAAGGTCAAAAACAACTTGAAAAATTCTCACCTGAACATTTCAGAAAAAAAGTTAACTATATAATTGAAGAAATGATTAAAATATGAAGATTATAGTGACATACCGTGGAGTCTCTCATGCTCATGCTAAAGGTAGTGAAACTGGAGCATCTCTGGTGAGAGCATTGAAAGCGATGAAACATGAAGTGTACATCTATGGAAACTATCATAAAACTAACGAAAGAATAAACAATAAAAAGCTTCCTGTTAGAGCAGATTTATTGATTTACTGTGAATGCAATGATAATGACACACAATATACAGAACTTAAAGACTATCCGGCACAGGTAAAGGTCTACTGGGATTTTGATATACATACCCATCCAATAAGAACGTTGAGGTTTATTCAATATATGCGTTTCGATCATGTTTTCTATGCAAGTGCTTATTATGGGCAACTTATAAGACTAATACATTCCTCTACACACTTCCTTCCATATGCCATTGATCCATATATCCTTCCTCCAATAGATGGAGAGACCAAGGAAATAGATGTAGCTTTGCTTGGAACACCGTATCCTGAAAGGGTAACTCTTATTTCCAGACTCCGAGCTGTTGGGATTGATGCCCACTTAATAACAGATATCTACGAAATGGAAATGCTGAAGAAAATAACCAGTTTCAAGATTCACCTTAACTATAATCCAATGTGGGGGACAGGAATATTAACGGGAAGGGTATGGGAAACTCTTGGATGCGGAACACTATTGCTTAACCAAGACAAAGATGGAATAAGACAATTTTTTAAGGATGGTAAGCATCTGATCCTATATCGTAATATAGATGAGTGCATCACAAAAATAAAACATTTACTGACTCATCCTGAAGAATTAGATAAAATAGCAAAGAAAGGACACATGTTTGCAATGAGACATCATACTTTTAAAAACAGAGCCTTAACGATCATGGATGTTGTAAATAAGAAATCGTGCTCAATAAATATCATGACACCACCTCGGGATATACGTGATATTTTCACTGTTTTTTTAAACATAGGTCGTCGTATATTGAAAAAGCTGCATTATCTGACATATAAATCAAGGAGGAAATAATGCCTTTATTGAATAAGAAAATTCTAGTAACTGGTGGACATGGATTTTTAGGAACACACCTTGTAAAAAAACTGAAGGATAGAGGATATAAAAACATTTTTACGCCTGCAAAGAAAGAATATGATTTAAGAGAAAAAGAGAGGATAGCGAAACTGCTCAATGTGACAAAGCCAGATATAATTATTCATCTTGCGGCAAGAGTTGGCGGTATTGGCGCAAATATGAAATACCC
>CAYZBC010000509.1:0-2920 GCA_964476535.1 uncultured Maribellus sp. | reverse complement strand
CTGACCACTTTACAAATTGCACATAATTTTTCACGTAATCATCGTTTGACGGTTCCGGCCAATTGTAATCCGGCCAACCACGGTCAACCAGTTTGCCGAATGGAATATTTTCGGCAATCGTTGTGATGCCGGTCAATTTATAAGCTCCCGATTTTGATGTTTTTGCTTCGGGATATAGTTCACCAATATGGTCATCGTGAAAATGAGTAAGTAGGACATAATCCAGCTTTGTTTTGGGAAGGCTTTGCATTGTATACTTGATGTACCTCATAATCCATTCTCCAGGCGTTCGGCTGTCGTTGGGCTTTTGGTCGGTGACCCGGGGTTTGATCCTTTGTGTTTCACCTGCATCAACCAGCATGGTTGTTCCATCGGGGAGGATAAAAAATGCACACTCCCCTTTGCCTGTATTGATATGGTGAATGTCGAGGTAATCTTCCGACCACATCGGAAATACATCTCCAACCTTTGGCTGTGCTTTTAGATGGCCTGAAAAAATACAAAACGAAATTATAAGTAAAACATTCTTCAGAAAAAATACATTCAAAACTACTCCCTGTTCTTTTTTATTCATATTAACTATATTTTACTTCACGTTAATTATATCATCGTTTAAATGTTTGATAGAATACACAATATCATTTACCAGAGGGAAATCGACTCCGTAACTAAAAAGTAATTTTAATGTTTCCGGCGAATCTGTTCCAAAGTAATTTATTCGTATCCCGTTTTTCTTTAAGACCTTTGTATAGCGAGCATATTCAGGGGTAATTTCTCCTATTAGCTGAATAAAATCAGCTTTCTTGGCAATGGTTGCATTTACATAATCCCAGGTCGATTCTTGTCTCTCCATATTACAAATCATAATTCCCGGGACAACTTTTTTTGTCCTTTCAGCAGCTGCAACCTTACAGGCAAGAAAAGCCTGGTGCAAGCGGTTTTCTTTCTGCAATAACAAAGCAGCTAAAACAGGAGTTTCATCTTCTCCTTTAATGTGAACATTGATCCATATGTTTCGTGGAATTGCACTTAATGCTTCTTCAAAGGTTGGAATCTTTTCTCCTTTAAACTCCGGTGATTTCCAGCTGCCGGCATCCAGTTTTTTTATTTCTGACAAAGAGAGATTAACAATCTTTCCTGAACCGTTTGTTGTTCTGTCTACTGTAGCATCGTGAATGACAACCATTTTATTGTCTTTGGTTAACCATACATCCAATTCAATCATTTGAGCTCCGGCTTCTACAGCAGCTTTAAATGATGCAATCGTATTTTCAGGATGCGTATTCATAGCTCCCCGATGCGCACAAAGTCCATGGGCTGGTAATGGGCTTTCCTCTTGCTGTTTCCCTTTAGGTATTTGTTTCGTTTTGCTTTCTGCAACAGAAAAACATAAACAACCAGCTAATACATATAAAAAAATTGTCTTCATTATTTTGCATTAAAATGTTAATATCACTTTATTGAATTTGTGGTTTATTTTTCAAAATCTTAAGTAATTCAGGACTTCCCTCAACCTCTCCTTTTTCATTTATTCTTGTAAAGTTAGCAGTTTCATAAAGGACATAACCGTCCAGAAGAGTATTATCCCCAACCATTTCCAATTCTGATTCGGTGCTGAGATATGGCTTCTCCCAACACAGTCCATGAAAATCGCCCTGAAAATAAAAGGATTTGTCTGCTTCTTTTACTGCTGTACCAAATATGCTTAGGGCTTTATCGAGGTTTTGAGGACGCAATTTAAAAACCCCGCGAAATTCCAGTTCATCTGCTATTTCTTTAATCCAACTCTCCCATTGCCAATCAAAATTGGGTGGCAATGCACTTAATTTTAAGGGGCGTTCATCTGGCATAAGCAATTTGGAATGAAGGTGTAAAACAATTTTTTTTCCACGTTTTTTTATCATTCCCCGGGCTTCTTTTAGGAAAAAGGTATAAGCATTTCCATTAGCCCGACTTATGTGATAATAATCGGTTTTTCCTTTTGTTGCGTCCAAAACCGGCTGATTAAAACCATACAGGTGGGAATCCGTTATATTGTTATGATTTGAGATTCTGTAATTGATACCATCAACACCCCTGTCAAGGCAAAAACGTGTTAGTTCAAGCCAGTGGTTTTGTACTTCAGGATAGATTGGATTTAAAACACCAAACATAAATTCAGGTTTTCCACAGACTGCAGCAATAAAACCGTCTTTGTCAAGCGTAGTCCATTCTCCCGTATGATAAGGCTCAAATCCAAAGTAATTCTGATAATGTTGTCTCATTTTTTGCAAATCGTCAATTTCAGCTTGAACTTCAGGCATTTGGAGGTAACGGACAAGCTGCCTCATAATTTTTGATTTGTAAAAACTTTCATAGTGATCTTCAAGCCTGACGGGACCTGTACTAATCGTTTGTGGCACTATTTCTCCATGTGCATTTACAAGCTCAAGGATATTGCCTTTTTCATTACTGAAATCACCTTCGCCATCGGAAACAGAACAGCGAATAAGAAAATATTGGTGTCCTTCCGGGACGTCCAGATTATTAAAATGTAAAATCCTACATTGTCTCCAATAGGGGAAACGATATCTTTTTTCAACGGTCTCGCTGAAAGACAACTCCCCTTTATATGGAACAAACCCGTTATTTGTCGGGCTTGTCCAAAGTGAAAGATGAGTAGCTTTAATACGAGTTCGTTTATTATCTCCTTTTACCAAACGAATAGAAGAAATGGGAGTATTACTTTCATACGAACCCTCTTTGCATTTTAGGCACATTGAAGGATTCTCTGCCACAAATGGACGAACCCGGGGGAAAATACCCCTCAAATCTTTAAATGCCGAAGCTCCCTCTGTTATGGGCATGGAATGAGGTAATACCGGACCAAATCCACCTCCTTCAAAGGGTTTTATTTCAGCAAAAAATTCAATACCATATT
>CAYZBC010000508.1:0-2920 GCA_964476535.1 uncultured Maribellus sp. | reverse complement strand
CATGAACATGAGAATCGATGACCGGATATTTGGCTTTTGGCACAAACGTTTCCGGTGTTACAACTGACGATCTGGGAGCATGATCTTTTACAAGAATCTCATCCATTGGGCCAGATTCGCCCGAAACTCCCGGTCCACCCCAATCACCATATTTAATCTTACTCCACTTCGGGTCGGTGTGCCAATCCTTTTGAAACAGGACATCGGACACAGAAGTTGAAGCAGTAGATTTTGTACTGAAACCCAATCCTCCAATTGCTATTCCTGTGCTTCCTAATATACTTTTTTTGATAAAATCTCTCCTTTTAGTCATTTGATTATTTTTTAATGACGTATCCGAATATTAATTGCAATTAAGATTTTGAGTAGTATTAATATTTTTTAGCAAAATCATCGGCATAGGCATTAATTTCGACATCAGTTAAATGAGACCGGGAACTAATAATTACTCGGTACCTAAATGTTGTTGACTCACCCGCCGGTACGGAAAAATTCAATTCTTCTTTCCCGTCCGTAAAATCCTTTGCGCCAAAAGGGTTGGCCGAGAAAAGGCCATATCCACGTGCATGCCAATAAGTAGGATAACTTTGGTTTTTAGGGTGATCGCAAATTACAAGAGAAATTTTTTCGTCACCAATATTTCCATACAGATCCATCCATTTGGCACGAGTCCCCCAAACCTCCAGACCGGTTGCACCTTCACTACTCAGGTAATTCCCCGATATTCCATCGTTTGACATCGCTTCTACTTTTGTAGGATGTCCATCTGCACCGTACAAAGTAATTGATCCTTCAGCAGGCAGTTCGAGCTGCCGTGCAACACGAATACCAAACATACCTTCTTTTGTGTCAGGCATTGACACATCGTTTTCGCCCGCTGTTAGTGTTGTAATCCGGTCAATTATCCGGGTCTGACCTTCGGCCATAAATTGATATTCAGTATTCTCTTTCAGTAGTTCTTTGCCTGCCGGGTCAACCCAACTTTCAGAAGTAATAAATAATCCTTCTCCTTCAGAAATTTTATCAACACTTAGGTGTTTTATTACTCCACCGTTATCATTTTTAGTTCCTAATCCTTTTGAGCCATTCCCCCAAAAATCAAAGCTGTCAACATTACCATAAGTTAACCACATCCCTATCTGGTGGGGATGATCGGCCCGTTCGCCAGTTTTAGGTTCCATTGGAAACCCACGGGTAATTTCAGTTCCGGCTGATGTAAGTATTGGAAAAAGTACAGGTTTACATACGTTGTCGGGCCAACGATACGTAGTAAAAAGTTTCCCGTCAATCATAACATCAATTTTTTTATCGACATTATTTTCAACAAAAGTAATTTTAGAACCTTGATCTTTTTGAACTTTTTTACCGGATTTTGAGCTACATGAAACGGAGAAAATAACAGCTAAAATCAAAATTGAGATTGATACTAATTTCATTTTTAAATATTTTAATGATTGTAAATTAATAGATGTGTTAATTGTTTTTTATTAAACTTCATTGGGAACGACATAAGGTCTGCGATATCTTCTTGTAAGCAATGCGTCAGCCTCAGGATCGTTTGCAAATTTTTCATAATCACCCATAAATTTCAATTCACGCCCCATTCGATATGAAATATTTGCCAGGTGAGGAAGTGCAGATGAATAAAAACCTTCGTTTATGTCGCAATGCAGAATACTATTTTTACCTGCTCGTATTGCATCGAGAAAGTTGGTATAATGATTTTCCTTTTGCTTACTATCGCTTTCTTTTGAGCCTGCAAAAGGTTCTCTGTCTCGTCCTCGAAAAGCTTTCCATGTATTCCCGTATATTTCGAGCCATCCTTCAGAACCATAAAACAAGTTTCCAACTCCTTGTCCTTTGCTTCCCTCTTGGTTAGTATAACGGCCACGGGCCTCAAACTCGAGCATCGTCCCATCGCCATATTTGAACACGGCCGTTTGCGTGTTTGGAGTTTCCTGCGAGGTCTTATCTTGTCCGTACGTCTCAACATCGCCATATACCATCTTCCCCGCAGTGAGTTCTTCAGACTTACCTTCATCCTGCCGAAAACCATATAATCCACCTGTAGAATAAACGTTTACCGGATGTTCGTTTTTATTGAGGCCCCAACGGGCAATATCAAGTTGGTGAGGTCCGGTGTTTCCGGTATCACCATTACCTGTATCCCAATACCAATGCCAATTGTAATGACCTCTTTTTTCATTATAAGGTCTCCATGGTGCTGGCCCCAACCAACAGTCGTAATGTAGCGTTTCAGGATTTTTACTGTCTTTTGCCATACCATAAGAATCACGCGATTTAAAACAAAGCGCCCGCGCCATAAAAATATCGCCAATACCTCCGTCGTGCAAAAATTTAATTGCTTCTCTCACATTAACTGACGACCGATTATTTAATCCTACCTGGACATGTACATTGTACTTACGAGCTGCATGAATCATTTTCCGCCCTTCCCAAATATTATGAGAAGCCGGCTTTTCAACATACACATGTTTCCCAGCCTGGCAAGCCCAAATAGTTGCCAAAGCATGCCAATGATTAGGAGTAACAATTGACACAGCATCAATTTCTTTGTCATCAATTACTTTGTGCATATCCCATTCGGTCAATGGTTTTTCACCGGTTTTATCAACCATTATTTTCGAACGGGACGCAAAAAGTTCTTCATCAGTATCGCAAATTGTTTTTATCACCACATTGTGGCTATCTTTAATATTACACCAATTATTTATATGGACACTTCCCTGGTTGCGGATGCCAATAACTCCTATTTTGATACGTTCGTTAGCACCCATAATTGAAGCATAAGATTTTGAACTAAAACCCATACCACCAATGGCTATTCCGGCAGTTCCAATTACACTTTTCCTGATAAAATCCCTTCTTTTTTCCATTCTGATTATTTTTGAAATATTTT
>CAYZBC010000507.1:0-2979 GCA_964476535.1 uncultured Maribellus sp. | reverse complement strand
GAACGGCAAAGAATGTGGGATACTGTTAAGTCTTTACAAACCAAATAGTTAAATAAGTATTATATTGAACGGGTATCATGTAAGGAAAATTAGATAAAAGAAAACTAATCAAAAAAAGGATTAAAGAACATGAGCAAAGAAAGAATGATGTGGAAGACGTTGTCAGTAGGAATAGGTATTATCTTGCTTATGTGGGGCGGTAGTTTGAGAGCAGATGAGAATCTGTTTATCAATCCTGGCTTTGAAATTAATGAAGATGCCAATGGTATACCTGATGGATGGGCATTTGCTCCATGTTCCTGGACGGGTTCAAAAGGTACGATTGAGTGGGATGAATCTGTAAGTTACTCGAACAAATATTCAGTTAAGATTACACAGACTAATGATAAAGGTCGGATGAGTATAAGTAGTCGGTTAATTCCAGCAGAGTCTTCTACTACCTATTTTTTCACTGGTTGGCTAAAGTCGGAATTTCCAAAAGAAAGCAAAGGGAATACCTATTTCACGATTAATGGATACAAAAATGGAAAATTTGTGAAGGAAATGCGTCATACTTCTATTATAAAAACAACCACAGATTGGACACAATACAAATCGTCAGCAAATACTGGTACCGCTATTGATGGACTGAGAATAGCAGGAGTTATCTTTGGTCCCGGGACGATTTGGATAGATGATATGTCACTTGGAAAACAAGAGACAAAGAAATCAATTCCGTCAACACCTCAAGCAGGAAAACCAGCCCCAATAGTTAAAGATGTTATTAATATCGGAGGATTTGAGAATAATGCTGATAATAATGTATTGGGGAACAATCTGGTAAGTGAGTTGGTTCTCATCAATATAGAGAAAGGCAATAACCATGTAAAATTTAATAACCCGCGAGATGGATGGATATATTTTGCGGAAAAAGAGCGTAATGAAAGCATAGCCAAGCTTGACTTGATAGGTGCTTCGGATAAAACAACAGAGTTAATACTTGACAGGGGAGAAAGCATGCGCTGGCTTAAAGCCGGGAAATATACAGTGTCTTTCCGTAGTGACTCCAGTAAAGGCAAGTTTACAGTACGGAGTATTCCTGAACTTATATTCCGCGCTCATTTTTTTAAAAGAGATAATGACTATGACTCTCCTGCTGATGCCAGCTATTTTCTTTCACAAAAAAAACACGGCCGTGATGGCATGTATTTATATTATAAAGACTATTTACGGGACAACATAATCAGAAATTATAATACACTTATCGGTCCCTCTGAATTAATTACTGATGGTCGAAAAGGAATACAAGGAATGGGGATGCCAAGCAAAAAAACACTTCCGCAGCAGTTTGAATACTGGAAACGGGCATTTAAATCTCCATACTCAGGAATTATTCTTGATGAATTTGTACCTCAGGTAAAAAGACTGTCTAAAAAGGATTCAATTCAAGGCGGTTATACGGCTGGGTCCGGCTTTAGAAAAGATATTTTTGACGCTATGTATAAACTAAGGGACGCGAATAAAAACCATGGTGCGTTTTATGCCTATCTTGGAATCCCTTCAACAATAGAAACTTTGGAAAATTGCCGACCACTGTTTGATGTATTATCTAAAATTAACGGATATGTGGTATTGGAAACATATATATGGCCCGATAGTGATAATCCAGAGAATCCTATCAACAAAGTCCTTATTGAAAGAGTGGTTAAGCTTAACAAGATTTTTCCAGATTGGCTGAAAAAAGGTATTGTATGTCTTTGTACTATGGAGACTTGGGATAAAAAGTCAGATATTGACATGAAAGTTTGGTTGGATATACAGATGAATATCATTGCAAATCATCCGGCATATAAAGGTACTTACGGTATAACAAGCTGGCGGACCATCCACACCAAACCTGAAACACTTGAATGGTTTAGCAGTTTGATACGCCATTACGGCATTGAAGGTAATAAGTCCATGCTTTCAAATAAATACGGATATAAACTGAGATTAGACTATCTTAAGAATTCTGATTTTTCTAATAATCTGCTTAACTGGAAAATCAATTCTGCTTCCCCAAAGAGTATTAAACTAAGAAAAATAGACCAAATTTCATTTAAACGAGGTTATTTTCCAAGAAATACCAATCTGTTAGTAATGGAAAAAATTGAAGGTAAGTCCAATAGTATTGAACAGAAAATTGAAAAATTACAGCAGGGAAAACTTTATTCTTTACAGCTTCAGGCGTATTCACCTCAGGCAGCAGGAGAAGTTAAGGTGGATTACAATATCCAGATTGACATTAAGGATGTTAAAATCATAAAAACTGAAAAACGGATTATTCGTGGTGATGGAATTAACAAGATATGCCGAAACGCAGTTATTATTGTTTTCAAGGCATTGAACAAAAATGCCTTACTGACAATATCAGATGGTGATCCGGTTCCTAGCCATCCGGCAGTAAAAGAACTTCTCTTTGATACTATTAAGGTTCAGCCTTTTTATTCTTTCAAAGATAGTAACAATAACTGACTGGACAGGTTTTAGCTCTCAAAATTATTTTAAATTATATGATCAAAAAAAGGAAGAAAGAACATGAGTAAAAAAAGAATGATGTGGAAGACGTTGTCAGTAGGAGTAGGTATTATCTTGCTTATGTGGAGTGGTAGTTTGAGAGCAGAGAAGAATCTATTAATTAACCCAAGTTTTGAAATTGATGAAGATGTCAATGGAATACCTGATGGATGGACATTTGGTTTAGCTGTCTGGTCGGGTTCAAAAGGTGAAATTAACTGGGATAAATCAATAAGTCATTCAGGTAAATACTCGACTAAGATCATGCAAACTAATAATAAAGGGCATATGAGTATAAGTAGCCGGTTAATTCCGGTAGACTCTTCTACTACCTATTTTTTCAGTGGTTGGCTGAAGTCAGAATTTCCAAAAGAAAGTAAAGGGAGAGTCTATTTCACGATTAATGGATACAAAAATGGAAAATTTGTGAAGGAAATGCGTCAT
>CAYZBC010000506.1:0-2994 GCA_964476535.1 uncultured Maribellus sp. | reverse complement strand
TGTTTTGTTGTCGATTCACTTTAATGTTTGGACTTTCAATGTAGATAGGCATATCTTTCACTAACTTTGCAACCATTATCTGTAGTTCATTGTACTCAATTTGTTTTTCAGTTGTTTCATCCGAACCATTTAACATCGAAGCAACTTCTTCTATATACTTCCGTCTCACCACAACTTTACGCAAATGTCCGAACACCTTGTTTCTGGCAATGGTATACAACAACGAATCCAATGATTTTTCAGGGTCGATTTGTGCTCGGTACAACCACAGTTTCAAGAAAACATCCTGTACAATATTTTCTGTCTCATTATCTTGCGTCAAACTCCTCCTGACAAAATCAAATATTTTCCCTTTTAAACGATAAAAAATAAGCTCAAATGCTATTTCATCCCCGTCCCTTAAACGAAGAAGTAAATCATCAGTCTTATTAATTTCGAAACGATTCAAAAAATGAAGTTTTAGTTAAATTTTAATCAAATATATGTATTTTAGATAATATGGTCAATATTAATTTCATTCATCAATAATATTTCACAGTACAAATATTACAAAAACCAAAACAACAATTATTTCAATTTGCACTTAGGTGGTTCTAATTTTGCTTAGACTTACTACCAAAGTATAAGGTATAAAATTGGCTCAAAAACAAGTTTATTTGCAACAATCTTTCTTTTGATCTGGCAGACAGTTCTGATATCAAAAGCTTAAATAAATGAAGAAACTTAAATTTCACAATTTTTGTATCCTATTTGTATGAGTGCTTTATTCTTCAATAAATCAAGAGGTCTCGTTTTAGTCTCTCACACAGGCTCGTTTACATTATTTTGTGCTATGAAAACAAAAACAATAGCCTCTTTATCAAATATTCACAAACTCCCATGGATGAAGATGAACAATGCCTTCGTAATTAGAAAATTTCACATCATCCAGCGAAACAACAAATTTTTCATAATTATCCTTTATCTGCAAAAGGTTACCAAACTCTCTTTTTACAACATTCTCATTGTTTAACAAATAGCACACCTGAACATAAACTATCTTATCCGACTTCTGGGCTATAAAGTCAATCTCAAGGTTATTCAATACACCAACCTGTACTTTATATCCCATTCTTCTTAATTGCAGGTAAACATAATTTTCAAGATTATATCCGATATCTGTTGGTAAGAAACCAAACAGGTAATTCTTAAAAGCTAAATCATTCAGGTAATATTTAATTGAGCCACCAAGTACCTGCTTCCCTCGTAAATTATAGCGTTCTGCCCGATGAAAAATAAAGGTATCGGTTAAAAAATGCACATAGCTCGAAACTGTTTCATAATTTGTTTTTTTCTGCCTGCTTTTAAAGTAATTAATAATATTACTTATTGAAGTTAGGTTACCTACATTCACTGCAAGAAACCTGAATATTTCTTCCAAAAGAGGTAAGTCTTTAATCTTATGCCTATCTAATATATCTCGTAAAATTACCGTGTTTTTTAAGCTGCCTATATAATTACGTTTTAGTTCTTCTGAATTAAGGTGTAACAATTCTGGCAGTCCTCCGGTTTGAAGGTATTCAAGAAAGCTCTCTTTTCCTTCAGATAATTCTTTTACTTGCGCATACTCAGTATATGCAAAAGGAAGAATTTCAAATTCTACATATCTCCCGGATAACAATGTTGCGAGTTCTCCAGATAACAAATTGGAGTTGGAACCGGAAACAAAAAGCTCATATTCCTGGGTAAAATCCTGAGAATATGAATTTACAAAGGTTTCCCAATTTTCTATATTTTGAACTTCATCTAGAAAAAGGTAGATTTTCCCTTCTACTTGCAATTGCGTTCGATAATGAGCAAATAACTCTTCTAGATCTGATGCAGTTCGTATATCGTCAAATGCAATAAATTCCTTATTGACAAAGAACAAATTTTTAGGATTGACATTTTTATTAGTAGTCAGATAATTCATGATCTGCCTTAAAAGATAACTCTTCCCGGCACGGCGCTGGCCTACCAATACTTTTACAAGATTAGTATCTAAAAGTTTAATGATTTTCTCAAGATATTGGCTACGTTTATAACCTATTTGGAATGGTCGTCCTTCCCAAGTATTATAATTTTTTGCCTTTTCAAATGTATTTGCAATTTTTTCAGACATATCTGATTTTTTCAATAATTATCTATATTTTTCAAATATACTTGAATATTTTATCTTATTTCGTGCATTTTCAAACTTATTTGATTTTTGCAACGAGAATATATGTCTAAACTGGATATGCTACAAGAAGCTAGTCGTTAAGAAAAGATTTATGCACTTTTAATTTTGCCAACATTGACTAAATTAAATCTTGATCCACATCCTCAAATTCACCAATTCCAATCTGTTCGTCTGGAGTGCCTTTTTGCTAGTAAATGCACTATTTTGCGATTTCTATCATTCCGTAATCTCCTGACAATCAAACATCTTACACTTGAGCAGCCTTCCTTGACAGGGTAGAAGTCACTGGTTCGAATCCCGTATGTTCCACGATTACAATTGAAACATAATTAATATTCAATCAGTTAAGGTTTTTTATTTATTCACTTGTATAACTTCTCTATCATTTATTTTCTTTTATTGGTTTTTCCTTGCCAGTTTCATTTCTTTCAGCTATTCCATTTTCGGGTGTTTCTCCTTAATTTTAGCATATCGTTCTGCCACTTCCTTCGCCACTCTCACGTTGTAACTAATTTCCTCTCCATCTGATTTAGATCTGATTATAAGTCTTGTATTTGCAGTATTGTCTGAATTATTATTTGTCTTTTTCATTCGGCAGGATTTGTTACAGTTAAACGAGGTATTTTTAATTTATAATATCTTTCCCTAAATGTGTTCGTCTTTGGATTTATCACGTTCATGAATACATTTTTTCTTTTTTTCTTAATTTTGTTCACAAGAAACCGATTAACTTTTCAAGTAAGTTTCATTTTCAAGAAGTTTTATAGGGAGTTTCCATCATACTAATTTTATGT
>CAYZBC010000505.1:1858-3004 GCA_964476535.1 uncultured Maribellus sp. | reverse complement strand
TGAGCTCCTATTACAATAATATTCAATTTTTCATTTTGGGCTGAAGTAAATATTAAAGTACCTGCTAAGAGAATAAGTGTAAAGACTAATTTCATCTTATTAGAATTGTTGGTTTTCAAATGTATTCGATGGAACTCCCATTATTTTAATTATGCTTGTTTGAGAAGCATATATAAATGATCGTTTCATCTGTTTAATTTTTAAGAGAAATGGATAAAGTCGCTGAATAAGATTTTTTTGTAACTAAAACTTCACCATGTAATTTTTAATGAAAAATCATAAAAATCCTTTCTATCCGCATTCCTAATTCATAAATTTATCTTTAAAATTTATGTAAAATATTTTTAAATATTAAGCAATCCTGTTTGTCGATTATCTCACGAACTGCTGGTGTTTGGTAACCCAGCCACTGGGATTTTTTCGGGAATACCTGGTACCGGGCCAAAAAAGTAGGTTTTAGGACCTAAGTATAAATCAGAATTCATAATTTCTTCCCAAGTAATATCTTTCCCGGTATAAGCTGCAATTCTTCCCATAATGCTAACAAGTGTCGAATTTGCCTGATCTTCTCCGTCATTAATTGTATTTCCGGAACGAATTCCAGTAACCAGATTTATGTGCTCCTGTACAAAAGGATTGGTAACCTTCCATTCAGATGTAGTATCATCTTCTGCGGGGAATGGGTATTCCCATGCGATATTGCCTTGAAGGTCAAAAATTTTACCACTGATGTCTGCATAACCTTCAGTACCATTGATTTGTGATAAATATCTGTTTGTACATCCATTGAATTGACGTGCAGCAGCATGTGCACGGATTCCGTTTTCGTAAATGTAATCAATACTAAAAAAATCATATTGATCGCCCGTAACTCTACGTTGTCTTCCTCCGTAGCCTGAAGCTTTTATTGGTAATTGCCCCATGTTCCAGTTCATTGAGTCAAGTTGATGAATGAACTGCTCTGTAATATGATCGCCTGATAACCAGCAAAAGTTCACCCAGTTTCTCAGCATATATTCCATATCGCTCCATTCAGGCTGTCGTTTGCGAAACCAAAGTGCACCTCCGTTACGAATTATACTAGCCCCAGTAATCTTGCCAATTTCACCGTTGACAATCCTTCTATGGGTTTCCATATAATTTTTA
>CAYZBC010000505.1:0-1758 GCA_964476535.1 uncultured Maribellus sp. | reverse complement strand
AATCTTGCCAATTTCACCGTTGACAATCCTTCTATGGGTTTCCATATAATTTTTAGATACTCTTAGAATAGTTCCACTAACCATGTTAAGTCCTATGGCTTTTGCTTTTTTAACTGATGCCAGAACAGACCGAACTCCAACCGGATCAACGGCAATAGGTTTCTCCATGAAAATATGTTTGCGGGCATTTACCGCGGCTTCTACATGTGCGGGACGAAAATGAGGTGGTGTACAAAGTAATACGATATCAACACCTGAATCGATAACTTTTTCGTAGCTATCGAAGCCTACAAAACAATTTTCATCGGTAAGGTCAACATTTCGTTCTTTTTTTAACTTTTCACGACATGTATCAATTCTATCCTGAAATACATCACCTAAAGCAGTAATTTGAAGATTTGGGCCTGCATCAAGAAAATTGATGGCTGCACCTGTTCCCCGGCCACCGCAACCAATTAGTCCGGCTTTAAGAATTTTTCCATCTGGTGCCCGATCGAGCAACTTGGGAAGTTGTAATTCATCTTTTTTTGAACTTGGGCTTGAACAGGAAGTCAAAATTCCTGCTACACCTAACGTTCCGAGAGCTGTTTTTGTAATAAAATTCCTACGGTCAACATTTGTATATTTTTTCATTTTATTTTTTAAATATTAAAACGAAACTTCTATTCCTTGAAATATTTAAAATCAGATTATATCTCAAGGTTCCATAAAAATATTACTAGCCAATGACGTACGCGTTATGCTCATTCATCATTAGAATAATTGTTTAATTTTTACTGTATTAAATAGTACAGATAAGTATCAAAAAGAAGTATTTTAATTAAGGACTATATCTTCAATAAGAAAAAGAAGATATAGTCCTTACATCATATTCAGTGTTTTAATTGAAACACTTTTTTACATCAAGTAAATTTAATAATTTGGGTTTTGACCAATATTAGTATTTACTTCTACTTCGGTTTGCGGTATTGGCCATACATTATCCCGGTCGGCTCTAAAACTACGGGTCGCACCTCTATCAGTTATTTCCCATTCACCAGCTTCATTTTTATATTTGATACCCAGTGCCGGTTGCGTTTTTTTCGCACCTTCTCCCCAACGGATCATGTCAAACATATGAAGACCCTCGAACGCCAGTTCAACAGTACGCTCGTTTCTTACAATTTGTCTTAATTCAGCTTGGGTTTTACCAGAAGCAATGGCTGGCATTTCTACTGTTGTACGGGCACGTACCTGATTGATAGCATCATCCACAGAATTATCTAATTCATTCAATTCAATCTTTGCTTCTGCATACGTAAGTAATACATCAGCATACCGAATCAGGATAAAACTTATTGTTGATTGTGATGGATCGGCTCCGTCAACTGCCCAGTCTATGCCTTTTTTAACATTAAAACCATAAACTGTTGAAAATTCGCTTGACGCTATTTTATCAGCTGTTGTACTAGATGGACGTGAATCGTAAATCGCCCCAGTAGGCGTAACAGCTCCTGGATACAAAACATTATAGCCGAATCGTGGGTCCAGTCCAGTATATTCATTTTCAGGATCTTGAGCATCCTTGTATTCGTGTAATAACAAATAAGCCCTTAATGGCTCAATTCCGGATCCTCCTCCAATGGAAGCCGCAGACCTACCTACATAATTCGAATATCCGTAACCTACAGCGTATTGTTTGTCAAAAATAACCTCACTGGAACTCTTGCCTTCATACCAAAACAACTTCTCATAATCCGGATATAATTCATATATACC
>CAYZBC010000504.1:0-3015 GCA_964476535.1 uncultured Maribellus sp. | reverse complement strand
AAAAAAAATATACAAAATTATATGATTTTGCCCCATCGGGCTATTTTACGCTGACGAAGTTGGGTGATATTACTAGCTTGAATCTCACAAGCGCAAAAATGCTTAACAAGGAACGATTAAAGCTAATAAATAGAAGACTTGGCCTTTTTGTTTCCCCTGATACAAGACCAACCTTAAATCTGTTTCTTGAAAAAGTATTTGAAAGTGAAAGCCAGGAAACTTGCGAATTATGCCTGTTAAATGATGGTAATCCATTGTATGTTTTGCTTACTGGCATCATTACCGAAAACAAAGAATTGTGTAATGTAACGATGGTTAACATTACTGAGCACAAGTTGGCAGAGGAGGCGTTGAGGGAAAGTAAAATTCTGCTTAACGCTACTCAGCAAATATCAAAAGTGGGCGGCTGGAAATGGAATGTGGAAAACCAAAGCATGTACTGGACAGATGAAACTTACCGTATTCATGAAATTGACAAGAACAAAATAGAAGCAGGTTCAACCGAACATATCGAACTAAGCACGAAATGTTACGATGAAAAAGATCGCCTGATAATTAAAGCGGCATTTCAAAAATGTGTAGACGAAGGAATAGCTTACGACTTTGAATTTCCGTTTACAACGGTTAAAGGAAACAGAATATGGGTTCGTACTATTGCACAGCGGGAGAAAGAAAATAACAAAGTGCTTGCCGTAGTCGGCAATATTATAGACATTACCGAGCGCAAGCAGGCGGAAGAAGCATTGCAGGAAAGCGAGGAAAAATACCGAATATTTTTTGAAAATAACGATGCAATTATTCTTTTTGTTAATCCTGATAATGGAGAAATAATTTTCTCAAACAAGGCAGCTGCAAAATATTATGGTTACACCCGCGAGCAGTTAACCGGTTTGAATATTAGTAAAATTCACACATTAAACCCCGGAGAAATTAAATTAAAAATAGCAGATGCAAGAAAAAGAAATCAAAACTATTTTCTTTTCAAGCATAAATTGGCCGATGGCGAAATTCGCGATGTGGAGGTTTATCAGAGTAAACTGTTTATGAATAATAAAGATGTATTTTCAATTATTGTGCATGATATAACAGAACGCAGAAACGCAGAAATAAATCTGAATTTAGCCCTTCAAAAAGCCGAAGAAAGCGACCGTCTGAAAACTGCGTTTCTGGCAAATATGAGTCATGAAATACGAACACCGATGAATGGTATTCTGGGATTTGCCAGCCTGTTAAAAGAACCAGAACTTGCTGGTGATGTACAACAAAAATACATCGGTATTATCGAGAAAAGCGGTATCCGAATGCTGAATATTATTAACGACCTAATTGATATTTCGAAAGTAGAAGCTGGGCAAATGGAGGTGCTAATTTCTGAATCGAACATTAACGAACAAGTCGAATACATTTATACTTTTTTTAAACCCGAGGTTGAACGAAAAGGGATGCAGCTGTTTTTTAAAAATCCATTAACAGTAAAAGAAGCAGTCGTTAAAACCGACCGGGAAAAGATATTTGCAATTCTTACTAATCTGGTAAAAA
This sequence comes from uncultured Maribellus sp., assembly GCA_964476535.1. Lineage (GTDB taxonomy): Bacteria > Bacteroidota > Bacteroidia > Bacteroidales > Prolixibacteraceae > Draconibacterium. Next base: position 1,476 of record CAYZBC010000504.1, on the reverse strand, counting down.
ATGCAATTAAATACAGCGACAAGGGAACAATAGAATTGGGATGCGAAAAGAAAGATAAATTACTGGAGTTTTATGTGAAAGATACAGGAATTGGGATTCCGAAAGACAAACTGCAAGCTATTTTCGACCGTTTTGTTCAGGTTGATATTTCCGATGAACGAGCTTTTCAGGGAGCAGGATTAGGTTTGGCAATTACCAAAGCTTATGTAGAAATGCTTGGTGGAAGAATTTGGGTAGAATCTGAAACAGGAGTTGGCTCGCAATTTTATTTTACAATTCCTTACTCCTCGGGCGAATCTGAGACAGAACCGGCAAGCGTAATTTCAGGATATAATGCTGTACCCGAACCTCAAATTAAAAAGCTAAAAATATTGATTGCCGAAGATGAAGAAACAGCAGATTTATACCTGACTCTGGTTCTTAAAAAATTTGGGAACGAAATACTACACGTTAAAACAGGTGAAAAAGCTGTTGAAGTTTGCCAAAACAATCCAGATATTGATTTAATATTAATGGATATTCAAATGCCTGTAATGGGTGGATATGAAGCCACGCAGCAAATACGGAAATTCAATAAAGATGTTGTAATAATTGCACAAACCGCTTTTGGTTTGTTTGGCGACCGGGAAAAGACAATTGATGCAGGTTGCAACGATTACATTTCGAAGCCGATTAATAAATTTAAACTAATTGAAATGATCGGAACCTATTTTAGGGAGTGATTGCAAAAATAGTTAAACAAGAGAAGTGTTTAGGTTTTCTTTTCAAAGTAAGCAATTGTTCTTGAGCAAGACCACGCTTGATTCGGATTAAGCTGTCAATCGAGGGTATCCTGGAAATTTTCCAAAAGAATATTAAATCTCCGTTAAAACGAAAATTCCTGATAATACTCACTAATTATTACTTTTACCATTTGTTCTTTTGCGCAAAATTTGAATGCAAATAAATAGATGGTAATGTTTACAAAAATAATGTCGATGAACGGTAAAATGGCAACATTAATTAAAGACTATTTGATAATTACTTTTGGTCTTTTATTATTTGCTATGGGCTGGATTTTATTCCTTATTCCGGCGGAAATTACCGGAGGTGGAATAAGTGGTGTTGCCGCAGTTATTTTCTTTGCAACAAAAATCCCGATTAGTATTACCTTTTTAGTTATTAATGCGGTTTTGGTGTTGATAGCTATAAAAATTCTGGGCGCCAGTTTTGGCATCAAAACAATCTATAGCATTGCAGTTCTTACGCTGTTTTTTGCTTTGTTCCAAAATATTTTAAAGAAACCTATTGTTGACGATATGTTTCTTTCAGCAGTGCTTGGAGGAATGTCGGGTGGAATTGGTCTCGGTATTGTTTTCTCACGTGGAGGAAGTACTGGAGGAACCGATATTTTTGCGATGATTATTAACAAATACCGCGATATTAGCCCGGGGCGGATTATTTTGTTGTGCGATGTAATCATTATTGGTTCATCAT
>CAYZBC010000503.1:0-3021 GCA_964476535.1 uncultured Maribellus sp. | reverse complement strand
GTATGCCGGGTGGTGTGGGAGGTGCATCAGTGAGACAAATAAATTATCTCACTGATCATCTACCCGATTTGAAGTTGGTATCAAATGAAATTTCTGGGCGAAGCAATGGAGTTGTGACAGTAGTTTCGTCAAAATATTAATGGCCTGAATTCGATAGGAAGATTGAATACAAAAAACTGTTTCTGTATTTTCTTTTTCAAAATCTGACATGAATAAATTTTATCAAATCCACCAACTATTTTTGGCGTCATTACCGAAAAAAATAGAATAAAAAAAACCGTTCAGTTTTTGAACGGCTTTTTTTATTCTATTTTTTAAATGTTTATTTCAAGTTTGCCTGTGCAGCAGCAACACGTGCAATTGGTACACGGTATGGAGAACAACTTACGTAGTCCATTCCAACGCTGTCGCAGAACATAACTGATGAAGGCTCACCACCATGTTCACCACAAATACCTACTTTTAAATTAGGTTTTACGCTGCGACCTTTATCAACACCCATTTTCACCAATTGTCCTACACCTTCCTGGTCAAGAACCTGGAATGGATCGTTTTTCAAGATGCCTTTTTCGATGTAAATAGGTAAGAATTTACCTGCATCATCGCGTGAGTATCCAAACGCCATTTGTGTAAGGTCATTCGTTCCAAATGAGAAGAATTCTGCTTTAGCAGCAATCAAATCAGCGGTCATTGCAGCACGAGGAATTTCAATCATTGTTCCAACTAAGTAATCACAGGTAGTGCCTTTTTCTTCGAATACTTTTGCGGCAGTAGAACGAATAATTTCAGCCTGCAATTCAAATTCTTTTACGGTACCAATTAATGGAACCATAATTTCAGGGCGTGCATCAATACCTTTCATTTTCAGATTTACAGCTGCCTCAATAATAGCTCTGGCTTGCATTTCTGTAATTTCAGGATAAGTATTTCCTAAACGACATCCACGGTGACCTAACATTGGATTAAATTCATGAAGATCTTCAACTAAAGCTTTTACGTCTTCCACGGTTATTCCCATTTCGTCGGCCATAATTTTTTGATTGGCTTCTTCGTGAGGAACAAATTCGTGAAGTGGTGGATCCAATAAACGGATAGTAACGCCATAACCAGCCATCGCTTCTAAAATTCCTTCAAAATCTTCACGTTGGAATGGTAATAATTTATCTAATGCCTTGCGTCTGTCAGTTTCTTCTTTTGCTAGAATCATTTCGCGCATTGCTTTAATTCTTTCTCCTTCAAAAAACATGTGTTCTGTACGACAAAGACCAATTCCTTTTGCGCCAAAGTCGAATGCAACTTTTGCGTCAGCCGGTGAGTCTGCATTTGTACGAACTGTCATGCGAGTGAATTTCTCAGCCAAATCCATAATTTTAGCAAAATTGCCACTCATTTCTGGTTCCATTGTTCCAACTTTTCCTTCATAAACTTCACCAGTAGATCCGTTTAATGAAATCCAGTCACCTTCATGGAATTCTTTACCGTCGATGGTCATTATACGGGTTTTGTAGTTGATTTTCACCGCTCCCGCGCCTGAAACACAACATTTACCCATTCCACGTGCAACAACGGCAGCGTGAGAAGTCATTCCGCCCCGAGCAGTTAAAATACCTTTGGCAATAAACATTCCTTCCAAATCTTCTGGAGAAGTTTCGGTACGAACCAATAATGATTCCGGATAATTTGCGGCTTCATCGGCAAAAAATACAACCTGGCCGGTTGCAGCACCAGGAGATGCAGGCAATCCCTTTGCCAAAACGGTTGCGGCTTTCATAGCATCGGTATCAAAAACCGGGTGAAGTAACTCGTCGAGTTTACTTGCCTCAATTCTTTTAAGCGCAGTTTTCTCATCAATACGACCTTCTTCCAACATATCAATCGCAATTTTTACCATTGCAGCACCAGTACGTTTTCCGTTACGGGTTTGTAACAACCATAATTTGCCATCCTGAATAGTGAATTCAAGATCTTGCATATCGCTGTAATGATCTTCAAGTTTTTGTTGAGTTTCATTTAACTGGCGATACATTTCCGGCATTGCTTCTTCTAACGAAGGATATTCTGAAGCACGAACTTCTTCGCTAACTCCCTGAAGTGAAGCCCATTTTTTTGAACCTGAAATTGTTATTTCCTGCGGAGTACGAATACCAGCAACAACGTCTTCACCCTGTGCATCAATTAAGTATTCACCGTTAAAAATGTCTTCACCGGTTCCTGCATCGCGAGTAAAAGCAACGCCAGTACCAGAGTTTGCACCCATATTTCCGAAAACCATGGCTTGAACGTTTACAGCAGTTCCCCATTCGTCAGGAATTTGCTCCATTCTTCGGTAATAGATTGCCCGATCATTTCCCCAGCTGTTAAATACTGCGGCAACAGCACCCCAAAGTTGTTCCCATGGATCAGTTGGGAAATCTTTTCCGGTAACTTTTTTAACGGCTGCTTTAAAACGGGCAACCAATTCTTGTAAATCATCGGTTGTAAAATCAGTATCCAGCTGAATGCCTTTTTCTTCTTTTAATTCCTCAATAATTTCTTCAAAAGGATCAATCTCTTCTTTGCTGGCTGGTTTCATATCCATAACAACATCGCCGTACATTTGCACAAAACGACGGTATGAATCCCAAGCAAAACGTGAATTACCCGATTTTTTAGCAATACCTTCAACTGCATTGTCATTCATTCCAAGGTTCAGAACAGTATCCATCATTCCTGGCATCGAAGCCCTGGCACCAGAACGTACCGATACTAAACAAGGATTGTCTTTGTCACCAAATACAGTGTCGGTTATTTTTTCAACAAGTGCAACTGCCGCCTCAACTTCTGGTTTTATCAGGTTGAATGCTGCTTCCTGTCCTTGTTCGTTGTACATAGTACAAACTTCGGTGGTAATTGTGAATCCCGGAGGAACCGGTACACCAATCAAGTTCATCTCTGCAAGGTTTGCACCTTTTCCTCCTAGGAGGTTTTTCATGTCTGCTTTACCTTCTGCACTTCCTGCTCCAAAAGTATATACATGCTTTG
>CAYZBC010000502.1:0-3045 GCA_964476535.1 uncultured Maribellus sp. | reverse complement strand
AATTCGTTTAATGGATTAAGTTTTCATCTTAGATAGATAAAAAAAATCCTCAAAAAGCAATAATAAGTTTTTCGATTTGTAACTTTGCCCTCTTCGTAAATTGAACAATACCAAGCGTATGGTATTAGATTAAAATATAATTTTAAAATAAATGAGTAAAGAAAAGAAAGAGAAAAAGGTAGTGATGAAAGGAGAAACTTTTGAAACACTTAGAGCTTTGTATTATTCGGGAAAAGTGAAGCCGTCATTAAATAAAATTCTTATTGAATTAGAAAATGATTCTGAAAACTTAGAGCTCTCTCTGTTGGCGTGTCAGTGCCTGGTAAGAAGTAAGAATTTTAGTGAGTTGTCGAAGTACGCTGATGTTTCTATTAAATTGGATCCTAAAAATGCAGAAGGATATTATTACAAGGGAGTGGCGGTTAAGCATACAAAAGGAAAAGAACAAGAAGCTCTAAAAAATTTTAATGAAGCATTAACGTTAGACCCAGATAACACAATTTACCTTAAAAGTAAGGCTACCACCCATCTTCTGCTTTTTACAGATTATCATTTACCTTTAAATTTTGCTGAAAAACACAAGATTAAAGCTGCAGATAGTTTATTAAAAATTGTTGGGCTAATAGAGCAAAAGGAAAATCCTGATTATATAGATTTTTGGACTATTGCTGATTCAAGTACCATGCTTGGCAGAAACCTGAATGCCAAGAAGTATTTTATTAGAGCGGTAGATGCATTTAATACTTCGGATAAATCAAAACAAGATATGAATATATATAAAGACATCATTAAGGCTCAAAAAGCATGTATAAAGTTGATGAATACAATCATTGAGGATTAATTTCAACAAAACCTTTTGATATTATCAACCAAAATAATAATCATGATTTAAAAAAAAAGATAAATAACCAGCACATAAAAAGTATCGTAAGTAATGCTGGTTTCAGCGGTATTTCGGGCTGCGGATTGTTCTTGCATCACTGCCAATCCGCCGTTGTCGTCTTGGCGGAAATATGAGATTATTAATAAACGAATTGACTCCGTGTAGTTTGAAAAGTTGGTGCTTCAAAATCCCGTATAAAACTTAGCCAAACCGTCAGACTGTCAAAAAACCTAACTGTATTTTGTTAAAAACTCAAGCACATATCAACACGAACAAAAACAGTCTTTTAGTATCTTTAGGCATAAAGTACTTTCAAGGACAAAACAGGACACAAACCTACCTCTTCCCGGTTTCGCTGGATCATGCAGTTGGTTCCGAAAACGAGGTGCGTTTAATCGACCTTTTTGTGGATAGTCTTAATTTAGGGGAGTTTGGGCTTACAATGGAACACTACGAAAACGGCAGGCCTGCGTACCATCCCGCCGATTTATTAAAATTATACATTTATGGTTACTTCAACAGGGTGCGTTCAACACGTAGTCTAGAGAAGGAGTGCAACCGCAATATCGAAGTAATCTGGCTTCTCAAAAACCTGAAGCCCGACCACAACACCATCTCCAATTTCAAGCGCGATAATCCAAGAGCTATCAAAAAAGTTTTCCATGAAACCGTTATAATTGCCCGTCATTTTAACCTAATTGACGGGATGCTTATTGCAGGTGACTTAAATACTCTGAAAGAATACCTGAAATCGGTAATCTTATTTATTTTTGAAAAAACAAGATTATTAAAGTCCTTTTTAAGCAAATTAAACGTATTGATTCACCAAATAAAAAACAGGTTAGATTCAATACATAAGCTTAAAACCGCTATATTTAATCCAAAAATTAACCGTACAAATCAGTTTTTAGACAAACTGCCGTTATAGCCAATTTGAGAAATTTTTAATACTTGGAAATTTTTAGTTTTTAGATTATTAATGTTCTTTTCACTCTGTAGGAATTGAGAAAGTCTTCATAGCTGCATTATTAAGGGATGTATTCAACTTGGGGTACAATTTCATTACTGCAAACTACCAACTGATTCGATCAAAAAAAGGGGAAAAGATTTTAATACTTTAGGCAAAAAGCAAATAAAATCAGGTTAGGATAATAATATATTGAATACGATACTCCCACACAAAGAAGTGTGGATGCATCGGGTACTATAAATAAATGGTTTCTAAAAAACTTTAAATACCGACAAACACATTTTTGGTCCTTGAGAACGATCGATAGCACCAAATTCAGTTTGTGCTCTTAGTTCAACATTCAACTTTATGGGAGGAATAAAACAAGTTACTTCCGGTCCCACAGCAAAAATTCGGTCTTTTACAGTCGGGTCGTATAACACATCGCTTCCACTGTCTTCAGTAACTTGCCAATGTGCATAACCCGAAACTCTTACACCCCAAATTACTTTTTTGGGAATTGTTTTACCCACACCCCATTCGAAAGTAAAGTCGTTACCAGCTGTTACATCATAATCTTTTTTCTTGCTATGTATTTCGTAGCGAGAAAGAAGTGATGCGTGCCAGGATTTTTGCGCATTCATATAATAAGTTCCACCCAATGTTAGCATTCCTGTCCAAAAACTTTTTCCGGGCGATGCTGGTTCGCTAATATCGTAACTACCAATTGGTGCAATAGCTGCTAAGCCAAATGCAGCGTCGTACCGCGGTTTATTCCAGGCTAAAAGCACTGGTTCGAGTACTATATCTCCTATTCCATATTTACTGTCATCAAGCTGAAAAGCACCGATACTAATATCGGTATATGTGGTAGGAATAAGCATATGCATTGCATAATTAGCACCAAAAATTACATCTTCCCACACATAGATAAAGCGGTGGACATTCGCAAATACATTTACATCGAAATCAATGGGAGCTTCGTTTCCAGCACCATTATAATACGTGTCTGACGTATAGAGAACGTTATGCATAATATAATAAAACCCGGGAGGTGGAAGTGTTCCGACTTTCAAGCCAGATACGCCAGGAGTATAATGACCAGTTTCCTGAGCATTTAAATTAATTGAACTTGCAAGAAACAAAAACAAACAAAATAAGCGAAAATTCAATTAGTAAGTGCGACAGTTTTCCTTCCAAAAATAAAAAATCT
>CAYZBC010000501.1:0-3065 GCA_964476535.1 uncultured Maribellus sp. | reverse complement strand
CCAATTATTATATTATGCTCTCTTCTTTGTAAAAAGAAAAGTACAGCTAATGCAACTAAAACAACCGAAAGACCAATAACAATTACGTTATTTCGTTTGTCTTTGGTTTTTTGTTTTTTCTGAATTTCTAACTCACTCATTTTAGGACTATTTAATTACATATAGAATGAACGTTACAAAATTAACAATCTTTTATGCGGCGGCAAATTAAAAAAGGCTACCATTTATTAGTGGCAGCCTTTCTTTCAAAAATTCAGCAGATTTTTTACAGATTTCCAATTTTCAATCCAAAATAAACAGTTCGTGGCGAGATTGGACCATAAACATAACCAGGATCGCGATCTACTCCTAAATCAAAATCATCCTGATAACTATTAAAAACATTTTTAACTCCTGTGTTCAATTCAATAGTTACCAAATCGGTAATTTTAAGATCGTAACTAAATTTTATCCCGGCATCGAAAAACGAATCAGTATCTCTTAACTCGCCTGCTTCCGGATCGGCAATTTGTAGACCAAAATAAGGGACTAACATACTACCGGTGTAATTTCCTGTTAACGAAATATCAAAAACTGGTGTTGGGCTAAAATTCATACTAATATATCCATAAGTATCAGGAGTTCGCAAGAAACTTTTTTCGTTAAATTCCTGTGCTTCTTCAAATTCACTTTTCTGAAAAGTTAGTCCCGATTGAAACTGAAATTTATTTGAAGGCGAAGCATTTAACTCAATATTAACTCCCTGCACACTTGCTCCATCGTTGGCATTTACACGCGTAAAAACAACCGTGCCGTTTTCGTCGGGGTCTCCATATTCATTGGCAAACGGATCAATTAAACTCGTATAAAATCCTTCAACTAACACTTGATATTGCCAGTTTCCAATATGGTTGGAGAAATCAAACGAAGCGGTTAAACTATTTGATGATTCCTTTGTCAAGTCATCAGCATTTTCATGTGTAACTTTGCGCGATCCCGATGTTTCAATGTGTAAATCCTCGTCGTAAATTTGCGGTGCCCGAAAACCTCGTGCATAACCACCCCTAAACTGTAAATGATCACTAATATTATACAGGAGACTAACGCGCGGACTCAACACATCACCAGTAACATCATCTGAATTAAGAGACTCTTCTTCAATCTTATAATGATCGAAACGCATACCGGCAGTAAAAGTCAATTTCCCAGCTTTCCATTCCGACTGTAAAAATGCAGCCTGAGTTGCTGTCTTTTGGTCGGCAATTAAAGTATTATCATAATGAATATTTTCTCCAAGATCGTAATATCCCAATTTTTTATCTTTAAGCGAGCTACCATTGGTTTCAATCCCTGAGGTTAAAGTTGCAGGGGAAAAAAGCAAGCGATCGATATGTCGAATATACTGCGCGCCAGCCGAATACGTTAAATCCTTGGTATGCCCATAAGCCGACAAATCCTGATTTGCTCCATAATACGAATCACGATCTACTCCCTGCAAAGAAATAAAGGCTGAAAATTTATCCTCATCGCGCAAAAACTGGTCAAAATTCACAGCGCCCGAATTAATATGGTGCGTCAAACTCTCTGTAATATCAGATTCATGCAGAGGCAAATCAAATTTATTTCCTCCCCTTCTGAATTCGTAAATATTGAAATAATCAAGTGTTAATTTTCCGCGGCTAGCTACTCGTTGATACAAACGTCCACCAAGCGTCAGGTTTTTAATCTTCGAAAGCTCCGAAAAACCATCGTTATTCGCATCAAACGCATCACGCTTACGGTGAAACCCAAACAAACTCATTCCTGTATGATAATCGTCAGAAACGAACGAACCGTTTAAATTAATGTTGTAATCATAAGCGGCATCTCCGTCGATACCAACTCCCACTGAGCTATTGGAAACTTCAGCTTCAAAATTATTGGCAATCGGATCTTTGGTAATAAGATTAATGGTTCCGGCAATAGCGTTGCTTCCGTACATCGACGAACCTCCGCCGCGCACAACTTCTACACGCTCAATCATATTTGCCGGAATAAGCTCCAGACCATAAACACCCGCCAAGCCACTAAAAACAGGACGCGAATTAATAAGAATTTGTGAATATGGCCCTTCTAAACCATTCATTCTAACTTGCGAAAAACCACAGTTTTGACAATTGTTTTCCATGCGCAAACCAGGAGAAAAATTCAGCCCTTCACTTAAGGTTACACTTTGTACCCTCTCGAACAACTTTGGATTAATGCTGTTAACAATTGTTGGTGTTTCCTTTCGGCTTTTTGCATTTCTGTCGGCCGAAACTACAACCTGTTCCAGTCCTATATTATCAGTTTCCAACTCTGCCTGCAGGGTAATACTCTTTTTGTCTTCAAATTTCAACTCTTTCTCAAAAGATTTATAACCAATAGCAGAAACTACAACTGTTTGTATTCCAAGCGGCAGATTTGCCATTTTAAAGTGTCCCGTTGCATCGGCAGCAGTTCCTATTGTTGTTCCTTTAATTGTTATGGTTGCAAACGGAATGTGTTCGCCTTTCGATTGTACGTCGCCAAATAACATCGCATCATTTTTTGGCTTTTTTTTGTCATCGTCAACGCCATCGGCACTAACGGTATTATAAGTAATAACAAGCACACATAGTGCTAATATCCATTTCATATAGTAAATATAAATCGGTTTAAAAATAAATTAAGTGAGGGTTAAGTAAATGGAATTTTAAACCGGAGGGCCACGCGGAATGGATTTTAAATGCGCAGAAAGAAACTCTACCTTATCGTTTGTAATGAAATAATCTTCATGCGTTTCGGTTAAATTAACGACCAGATCGGTTAAAGCCGGTGCTTCATAAAAATCGAAATGCAGACAACTATACAGGCAGATTTCTCTTTTCGAGTGGTTGTGATCATTTATTGGCGCCTCACCTTCTTTGTCGAAAGGGTGCGAGTGCGTTATAACAATTCCATTCGCATAAACGTGGGTGTGTTTATTTTGTATCGAATTCTGAACGATGTAAAAGTACACCGGTAGAATTAAAACAAACAGAATTTTAGTATTTCGTCGAATAAATTCCACTCTCTATTTTTTTGAG
>CAYZBC010000500.1:0-3069 GCA_964476535.1 uncultured Maribellus sp. | reverse complement strand
CAAAAAATATTTAGATAGCTTTAATGCGGCATTCTCAGGTTAAATTGGTATAAAATGAAAATTAGATAAAAATATAATGAAAAATATTTCTCACTAAAATATTTTACTTTTCATATATAATAAACAAATATTTTGGGCACAATTATTTTTATGATGGAGACGATTATACGAATAAAATCGGTTAAATAGAAAAAGAGAATCAAGTCAATTGACTTGGTTTATATGTAGTTTAAATAATATTAGGTGGAGGGGATTCGTTCCTCCGACATTCCTCCGTTAGTGGCCAGAGTTTCAAAAAGGGGCGGTGAAATTTGAATGGATTTTATTTGCGAAAATGCTATAAATGTAAAAACGGTAAAAAGAAAAAATCCTAAGTATTTCATCGCTATCTGTTTTATAAGTTAGTTTATAATCTTTTGAGTAAACATTAAATCAACCATACAGATTCCAATAAGTTTTTGAATGCAGCTCAATTAAAAATACAAAAAACAAAACAATTGACTTACCACGTTCTTGCCACTTCATGAAACTCCATTACTTCCAATTGAATATCTCCATCAGTAAAGAATTCAATGGTATCGCTATTTGGCGTAAAAGCAAACTGTTCCGAATAGGAATATATTCCTCCATTGGCAAATACCTCCAATTGTCCCCAATCGACAAGTAATCTTATTTTAACACGATTTGATTCATCTGGCAAAAGCTCTTTTGCCAACAATGATTTATCTGAAATATCGTAAACTATTGTTTTATTGGCCACTTTAAAACCAAACTTTGTTGCAGTGGTTTTTGTCAAATCAACTTCAATGGTAAGATCATATGTTTTTGATTTAATTTTAGATAATAAGTTTGAATTTGGTTTAATCACTTGTCTTTCCCAAGTTTTGATATGCTTATGAATTGATGAGATCTCTGCAATTGGATTCCTTGTTATTCTTTTTTGCCCCTGATAGGTTATCATTTCTAATGACACCGGGAATGTTGCGTTTCTCTCCCAAATTTCCTCACCAATCCCACCATTCCAATGATCCATCCAAGCAATCTGGATTATTCGTGAATCGTTGTTGGGAAGATTACCCATGGGAAAAGTTTGTGCAGCATAAAAATCGGGACCAACATCCATAATAAGTGTATCCTGTCCCTCATCTTTTATAAAAGAGATGCCATCAAACTCACCCACCAGATAAGAACCATTAGCATCCTGCAGTACCCATTTTTTATTGCTCTCATCACCATCCAGAGGCAATTGAAAAAGATCAGGACACTCAAATCCAAAATTCAAATTACTTAAAAATGACCAATTTATAAGATCGGTAGAACTATAAAATGTAGTCCCATTTTCATACAAAGCCAATACCCATCTCGAAGTAGGTTCGTGCCATATTACGCAGGGATCGCGGGGTTCTGCTTTTTTTACAGGATGGGCAACCGGGTTATTTGCATAATCGTGCCAGGTTGATCCCTCATCGTTACTCCAAGCTAAACAGGTACCTGACGCGAATCCTGTATAAATAGCTACAATTGCCTCCTTTTTTGAACCCGTTATTTTTTTAGCCGTTTCGCCTGAAACGATAACCGCACTTCCGGAATACACCTGATCGCCCGAAACATTTCGAATTGCATCTTTCGGCAAAAACGACTTTTGAGGAATTAAAGCCACTCCTTCATCTTTCCAATGCAATAAATCCGAACTTGTTGCATATCCCCCGTGTCTGATTTTTCTACCCCACTGATAAATCATGTGAAATTTACCGTTTTGATAAACCAGACCATTTATATCGTTCATCCATTCAGATTTCGGACTAAAATGGAATTGCCCCCGATAATCCTCGCGATAATCTATTTTATCATCGTGTGGATAATATTGTGCATTTGCAATTCCAAAAGTGATTACAAAAGCAAGTAGTAAAAAACACTTAATTAGTTTTGTTGTAGTAATTCGTCTCATATTTAATTTTGGATTAGTTTTAAAAATTAAGATTAGTACTGTCCAGTGAGTAACATGTTTCGGATTGCTGTAATTTTCCAAACCCCGTTAATATAAACAACTATAAATATACTCCACATTTTCCTGCTAGTACCATCGGCATTTTGTATTTCATATCTGGCATCTACACTTCCGCTCTTTGCATTAAAAAATCGTATTTTTTCAATCTTTATTGTTCTGGTACTCGGAACCCCCGAGCCCCCGTGAAGGGACTACCAGATTTTCAATATGGCGCTAAACCACTCAGCCACCTTGCTGTTTGTAAAACTAACTAAGTATTATATAATGGCAAAATGATATGATACTCATTTTATGAAAATTATAAATTTTCATAGAGGCAAAGTAATTCACTTTCACGTATACCGATGTAAGTTTTAGTAGTTTTTAGAGAAGCGTGGTTTAATAGTTCGCTCAAAAGCAAAATACTTTTAGACGAATAGTTGTTCTGATTGATAACAAAAAAGAATATGTTTGAAAGTGCTACGTTTGACTGGACGGTGCGTTAAGCTATGTAGTCATCTGTTTAAACCCATAGGTAATATAGTTACTTTTATATTGTTTCCACCCCTGTCCAAAGAAAGGTGTTAATTCCCACCAAACTTTCACAAATTAGGTTGCAACTTCCAACTGTCAGGGGAGCCAGACAGGACAAGAGGTTATTTTCGACCTCTTTTTTTATGCCCAAATTTTTGAAAACCTTACTGGCATTGAGAAGTACCTGTACCGGAATTGTGAATTTATAGGTTACAACTTCTAACTGTCAGGGGAGCGTTAAAATAAAATGCGTAACCAATAGTGCAAAGACTAGCCAATTGGCTCCCCTGACAGTTAGAAGTTGTAAGCATTTTACACCAAAAACAGATTTATTTATTTGATTTTAAATTGGCAAAATCAATAATTATTCCTTATTCCGATTCAGAATATTTATAAAAATGTTTAACGTCTAAACCTATTGGACAAATTTTTCTATAAATTTAAGAGATACTTTTTACAATTTAAATTATTAGTATTGATAACTTTTCTGAAATACCTTAAATCCGCAGTTATAAAATTAGGTTTTTAAAAATAGTCTCTTTTAGTTT
>CAYZBC010000499.1:0-3073 GCA_964476535.1 uncultured Maribellus sp. | reverse complement strand
ACACCGAATTAAAGGTAAAAAAACTAAAAGAGACTATTTTTAAAAACCTAATTTTATAACTGCGGATTTAAGGATTTAATAAAAATTGTAACGGGTTGATAAGTTGGAATTCCGAAATCCCTACCTCCGCATATTGCAAAACGTCAGACTGTCTAAAAAGCAAAAGATGAGAACAAAATATTCGGATAAGAGTAGGAGAATAAATACAATTATTTAAATCTAATAAGCTTAAAAATAGTTTTTAGACTGACTGACCTTAGCAACAAGGCAATCAAAGAGCTAAAATCACATTCATTTTCCTAAAAAACATATTGACTATTTACCTAGCATTCAATAACTATATTGAATACTTGAATTAATGTTTTATATTTGCAGAGTCAAAATATCAAATATATAGAACATGAAAGACAGAGAGTTTAAAGATGCAATGTATAGTGGACTTGCTAAACTTCTTAAAGCATTAGCCAATCCTTCTCGTTTGGAAATAATTGAAATACTTTCACAAGGAGAAAGAAGCGTAGAAAGTATTGTTAAATCTACCGAATTAACCATTGCGAATGCCTCACAACACCTTCAGGTTTTAAAAAAAACAACATTGTAAAATCAAGAAAAGAGAAGCAATACGTTTATTATTCCCTAATAAATGACGACTTTTTAACATTGTATCAAAAAGTTATAAAGTATGCAGTGAATGAAATTGCTGAATTGGAGAAAACACTCAATCGACAAAGAAAAGATAATAAAGCTTTAAATACTGTTAGTCTAGAAGAACTAGAAACACGTTATCAAAACGACGATGTATTACTCTTAGATGTACGCCCTGATATAGAATATCAATTTGGTCATATTACAGGAGCAATTTCAATGCCTATGAATGAATTAATGGCTAGATTAAATGACTTATCAAAAGACAAGGAAGTTATTGCTTACTGCCGTGGACCATTTTGTATTTTAGCAGACAAAGCGGTAAAAATCCTTCATGAAAAAGGATTTAAAGTTAGAAGGTTAGATGAAGGCTATCCAGAATGGAAAATTAAACACTTGCATAATAACAACTCATATAAATGAATACACCAGTTTATTTAGATTATAATGCAACAACTCCAATTGACAAGGAAGTTGCTAAAGCAATGACACCCTATATTAATACCATGTATGGAAACCCATCCAGTTCATATTCAATCGGAATCAATAATAAAACTGCTATTAACCAGGCAAGAGAGCAAGTTGCTAATTTATTACATGCTAGTGTGGATGAAATTATTTTTACAAGTGGTGGAACCGAGTCCAATAATATGGCTATTAAAGGAATCGCATTGGCCCTCAGGAAAAAAGGCAAACATATTATTACATCCTCAATTGAACACCCTGCAGTAACAGAAGTGTGTCGTTATTTAGAATCAGTTGGATATCAAGTTACTTATCTTCCTGTTGATTCAACAGGGATGGTTAATACAGAAGATGTTAAAAAAGCTATCAGAAAGGACACCATCCTTATTTCAATAATGCATGCTAATAATGAGGTTGGAACCATTCAGCCTATTAGGGAAATTGGTGAAATCGCAAATGCCAAAAATATTAGATTCCATACAGACGCATCACAATCTATTGGAAAAATTGATACTAACGTAAAAGAATTAGACGTTGACCTTTTGACTATTGCCGGACACAAACTATATTCTCCTAAAGGTATTGGTGCATTGTATATTAAACAAGGAGTTAAACTTGAAAATATTATCCACGGAGCTGGTCAGGAAAAAGGTATACGACCCGGAACGGAAAATGTAGTTCAAATTATTGGTCTTGGAAAAGCATGCGAAATAGCACAAAGAAATTTAAAAGAAAACAATAAGCACATGTTCTCCATGAAAAAGCGCCTATTAGATGGACTAATAGACAGATTAGGAGATCTGATTAAAGTAAATGGAAACCAGAAACATTGTTTACCAAATACTCTAAGTCTCTCTTTTGAAAAACTGGAAGCATATACCCTAGCTTCTGTTCTCAGCAAAGATGTACTAATATCCACAGGTTCAGCCTGTCATTCAGGAGCCATTGAAGCATCACCAGTATTAAAATCTATGCAAATCCCAGTATTAATTGCTGCAACCACTGTTCGTATTTCCACAGGAAAATATACAACAGCCAAAGAAATTGATTTTGCTATTAAAGTTTTAGCAGAAACTGTACAAAAATTACAAAACAAATTCTAATATTTAATTTTAATAAAAGAAAAATGGAAAAAGTACTAATCATCTTTAATCGTGAACCATATGATAATACGGATGTAACTTGGAATGGACTTAGACTTGCGGACACACTCAAAAAAAACGGACAGGAAGTAAGGATTTTTCTAATGAATGATTCCGTTGATATGGCAAGAGATGTTTGTAAAGCCCCAGAAGGTTACGACCAGGATTTATCACAAATGCTTAAAGACTTAATTGCTAATGGAATCTCAGTTAAAGTTTGTGGTACTTGTATGACACGTTGTGGAATTTATAAAAACCATCCATATTTTGAAGGAGCTGAGAAATCAACTATGAAAACATTAGCAGAATGGACTGTTGAATGTGACAAGGTGTTGACATTTTAGAAAAGCCTCTGTAATCAAATGCCCAGTTGCTAGTCAAGTAGCTAGGAGAATTTCACCCCTAACTTCTCACAGAACCGTACGTGAACCTCTCGATTCATACGGCTCTTATTATGCAGTAAATTTTTCATTAGGTTAATTGATAACCTAAAACCCAGTGATAAAATAAATTTGGATACGATTTACACACCCATCTCAACCAACTAACAGCTTTTACCTTGCTCCGTTTGAAACGTTTGTATTTATTCAGTATCCATTTTATCATGCGATGGTGCAGGTAGTAAAAGACTGGTTTCATACATCTGCGATTGATTTTACCATAATAATTTACCCAGCCCCGTATCTTTGGATTTAACAGTATTGCCAAATCCTGAATAGTACGCTGTGTTTTATTATGAAAATTCAATTTCCGCAACTCTTGTGTGATTCGCACCTTGGACTTACGGCTCATAATACAATCGAATTGTAGAAAACTACCAC
>CAYZBC010000498.1:0-3082 GCA_964476535.1 uncultured Maribellus sp. | reverse complement strand
GTAAATAAATAAGTCGTTCAGAATAGGCGAAGTTATTTTGTGCAATAACAAGGCAAAAAACGTAGGCATAGCCATAGTTACGGCGAGGCTTTTTAACGAAGTTAGTGTGCAAAAGGACGAGCCTAAATGATTGAGTTATTTATTTACAGCTCCTTAGAGACTTATGGGGCAAGGTAGTTTTATAAATTATGAAAATTCTGTTTGCGGGATGATGAAGGCGGTAATTTAATTAGGAAAGCCGTAGTTTGAAGTTCCAGTCTCCGGACAATAAACAGGCTTTTAGCAATTTAAAAGCGCAAATAAATGCGAAGTCCTAAATAATGAATAGTTTTATAGAATTATGTTTTTTTTTCTAATAAATGAGTGTTTTAAAGGCAAAGGAAAAAGATTTTTTATGTACTGCTTCCTGTTAATCTATTTTACTGCCTCCTTTTCGATATTGACAGCGCAGTCCATCACCACTAAACCGGCAGAAAGACCAAATAATTCAGCAAAAAATCAAGCCACGGAACTGGTATATATCCAAACCAATAAGGGCTTATACGAGACCGGTGAAGACCTCTGGTTTAAAGCTTATATTTTGAATGCGCAATATTTTACGCCCTCTACCCTAAGCAAAACCCTTTATCTGCAGCTATTAAAAGAAGGTAATAATCACCCCGTTTGGCAGGAAAAATACGAAATAAAAAATGGTTTTGCCGATGGGCACGTATTCATTCATGATACATTACCTGTGGGCAATTACCTGCTGGCAGCCTTTACAGCACACTCTTTTTTTAATGACAGCCTGAAATTTAACGCAGTCAGGAAAATAACCGTTAAAAAAGACATGAAGCCCCAGGTATCGGTAACGGCAAAATTTAACAAACCTTCGTTCTCCAAAGGTGATACAATCCGCTTAAATCTTTCAGCCCTAAGCAAAAACAGAAAGCCCCTATATGCCCAGGTTGATGCAAAATTAATGCAGGGCGGCAAGATATTGCAGCATGTAAATGCAACAACCAATCCAAATGGAGAAACATCCCTTACCTATAACCCGTCACACACTGCCCCTGGACTTATGGTGGCGATAACGGCAAAACACACCGACAAAGAAGAAAACCTGATTTTGCCCGTTCCATACCACAAAGGCCCCACCATACATTTTACTCTTTTCCCCGAAGGAGGGCATCTGGTATCGGGCATAAAAAGCAAAGTCGCCTTCAAAGTGGTCAACAGTAGGGGATTACCGGAATCAATAAGGGGCATCCTGTTTGAGAACAATGGTCCGTTGCTGGAATTTGAAACTATCCATGCCGGGATGGGCAGTTTCGTGTTTACTCCTTTACCGGATAAAACCTATTATGTGCAAATTTCCCAACCTTTACTAAATGATACCTTCCGTTTGCCTGAGGCCCGGTCGAAGGGCATAACCATGGAACTGGCAGGAAGAGATAAAAACTATTTAACCTTCAGGCTAAACTGCAGCCCCGGTTTAGAAGGCAGGAAAGTTTACCTGTTGGCACAAATGCGCGGCATTACCTATAGCATGGCTACTGCCATATTGAAAAACAGCTTACGGATAAAGATCCCATTAAACGAACTCCCACAGGGTATTGCTGAGCTTACCATTTTTAATGAAGAATTAGTGCCCGTTGCTGAAAGACTGGTGTATGTAAATACGGATAGGAAACTCTATGTTGAAACTAAACTATCGAAAAAGAAATATGCCACAAGGGAAAAGGCAACACTTGATATAACCGTAAAGGACGAAAACGGGCAGCCGGTG
This sequence comes from uncultured Maribellus sp., assembly GCA_964476535.1. GTDB lineage: Bacteria > Bacteroidota > Bacteroidia > Bacteroidales > Prolixibacteraceae > Draconibacterium. The sequence continues at coordinate 1,314 of CAYZBC010000498.1, read as the reverse complement.
CAAGCCCATTTAGGGCTAAGCGTTTATGATAAAATATACCAAAATAACCTTGATGGTAAAAATATATTTACCCACTACTACCTGTCGTCGCAGTTAAAAGGTAGAGTTTACGATCCCCAATATTATTTTGACAAAAAGAACGAACACCGGGAGGAAGCCCTGGATTTGTTAATGTTAACGCAGGGTTGGCGGAAGTACGTATTGAACAGGGAGGTTTTAGAAGAACAAAAAACAAAACAGCCAATTATTTTTGATGGCATTAAAGGGGAAGTGCATGCCGCCCAGAAAAGGAAACAAGAACAAGGTTTGCAACAATTCGTGATGGCACACAACCCAGGTAAAGATGAAAAGCAAGATTTAATTATGGCAAGTTCCGCAGGGAGTTTTACGGTTACACCATCACATTTAAAGATGTACCAGAGGGGATATGTTTACCTCAAGCCAATGAGCTCTAGATATAAAAGCCTTATAAATATCGCAGAACCATTTAATAAAATTAATGATGTTTTAGTTAACAAAAACATAAACTTCCCAAAAGCTAATTCAAAAGAGACTAAAGAAGAAAATACCCGAGCGTATATTGTGGGTCCTAATATTATTGAGTTAGGAGAAGTAATGATAAAAGGAAAAGAGAAACAGATTTTTAGGGACAAATATATGGGCCAATTGGATAGTATAGCAAAATTGGATTTAAATGATGATTTTGTTGCTATTTGTGGTACTTTGAATTGTTTTATACATGGTAGAAAAAATAGCACAAGACCAATTGAAGGAGAATACTATGATGTGCACCTTGGAAAGAAGGGTGAAATTCTTGATGAAACATACAACGAACGAACATACTATGGTACAATACCAACAGAGTATAAGCTTCCTCAATTCACTGAAGAAGAACTTTTAAAAATGCATAACCTTTCGCGGATAAAAGCCTACTATGGAGAACGTGAGTTTTACCAGCCAAACTACGATAAAAAAGAAGAACAAAACAATATGATACCCGATTACAGGAATACTTTATTATGGGAGCCTTCTCTTATTACAAACAAGGATGGGAAAGCCACTGTGGAATTCTTCTGTTCTGATATTAATACCGGGTTTGCAGGTATTATTGAAGGAGTAAGCGGCAATGGCTTATTGGGTACAGAATGCTTCGAATTTGATGTACGAAAAGTGAAACCGTATAAGTGGGAAGAGTGATTAAGATTTTCTTAAACCAACCTAAATCATAATGAAATTCTTAACCAAACAGTCGCAAAAGAGAGACTGTAAAATAAACTCTGTCTATAAGTTTAAAACATTTAACATTGCAACTTA
>CAYZBC010000497.1:0-3083 GCA_964476535.1 uncultured Maribellus sp. | reverse complement strand
TTAATATTTGCTGATAGTTGATGTTTTGCATTAACTCGGGTAATGTAATTTCAGGATGTTTATTCATGTACTGACGAACAATTTGCCAACCCAGCCAAACACCTGTGCGTCCCGGCGATTGCTGAGGGAAACCACTGGTAGTTGGACTGTCGTTTATGTAACGAACAATATCCATGCGCTTGTTCGAAAACAGCATCTTATTTTCAACCAATTCACTCCACATTTGTGCTTCGTTATTCTTGCAAAACTCCAATTGTTTGGTCGTATAACCTATTTTAAGTGAATCGTGTGTTTCCGGTAAAAGCGCATCAACAAAATACATTAATTTCCCGTTGTGAATAATGTTATGCATTAAGTTGGTGGTTTTGTCTGTCTCAGCAAATTCGGTCATTCCCCAAGCGTAAGCAACATCGGCAACTAATTTATCTTTGTGCATGTTCAAAATTTTGTATTGTGGCGTTGAACTTAATTGTTGGTAATACGAACAATCTCGTCCCAAATATTTATCTAAACTAATTCCGATAATATTTTCAGCGGTTACCACAGATTGGTTAAACCCGGAAGTGTAGGCATAAATTGTAGGCAATTGTTTGTTTGGGAAATGATATTGAAAATATTTGAAAGCTTTATTCAGTTTTTTCTCTGTTTCTTGAAAATCTGAGAATTTTTCATCAACCAAACTTCGAACATTTAATACCATTGTATCGGTAAGAAACTGTTTTATTAATTCCTCAAATTCTTGGTCGCTAGTTCCACCAATCCGAATAATACGGTAGGTAAAAAGATTAAAAAATTCAGGATATTTATTACTTAACTTAACTATTTCGTTTAAAGTATCCGGAGATTCAAGGGAAAATAATTCGTGGTCGAATCGAATAATTTCAATGTTTTTTTCAATATTGGAGATATTAACTTTTAGTGGATTTTGTTTGCAAGCTAAAAAAACAGCGGCTAAAAAAAAGGTAAAAAGCAATCGTTTTAAAAGGTTCATTTTATATGATATTTAAATCAATACGGTTCTACGCAAATAATATTGCGAAATTGAACTAAAAATTGGAGATTTGCAATCAACTTAAAAGTTTATATAATCAACATTAAACTTAATGTATGAAAGTTGCAATTGCACAATTAAATTATACCATTGGTGATTTCGAAGGAAACGCAGGAAAAATTATACAGCAAATAAATAAGGCAAAAGCAGAAGGTGCCGATTTGGTTGTTTTTTCCGAATTGTCGGTAACTGGCTACTATCCGAACGATTTGTTGGAGAAAAAAGAGTTTATTCAAAAAGCTGAAATTGCTGTCTCTAAAATAGCGGAAAGTTGCATTGGAATTGCAGCAATTGTTGGCGCTCCAAAAATAAACGAAAGTGAACGCGGCAAACAACTTTACAACTCGGCTTTCTTTTTAGCCGATGGTGCGATAAAAAGTGTTCACAACAAAACATTATTACCTACCTACGATATTTTTGACGAGTATCGTCATTTTGAACCCAATCGTGAATTTGATGTAGTGGAGTACAAAGGAGAAAAAATAGCCATTACCATTTGTGAAGATTTATGGGACGAATTGCCAACGGCAAATGAATTTGGGAAAGACAAATTGTATCAAACTTCGCCAATGGAAATGCTTTCGAAATTTAATCCTGACTTTGTTGTAAATATTTCGGCTTCGCCATTTTCATACAATCAGGAAAGTTGGCGTAAAAATGTTCTGGTTGATAAAGCTAAAAACTACAATGTGCCTGTTTTTTATGTGAATCAAATTGGCGCGCAAACCGAATTAATATTCGATGGTGGTTCTGTTTTTATCAATTCCGATGGGGAAATTGTAAAGGAATTAAAATATTTTCAAGAAGATGAATTAATAGTTGATACTTGTAGTGTTGGAGAAATACATTTGCAGGGAAAGTCTGAAATTACCGAAAAAATTCACGATGCTTTGGTTTTGGGAATTCGCGATTATTTTCAGAAAATGGGATTTAAAAAAGCAACACTTGGCCTTTCAGGTGGAATTGATTCGGCGGTGACTGTTGTACTTGCCGTTCGTGCTTTGGGAGCCGAAAATGTCCGCGTATTATTAATGCCCTCAAAATATTCGTCGGACCATAGTATTGACGATGCTCGGGTATTGGCTGAGAATTTGAAAATTCAATACGATATTGTAAATATTCAAAGTGCAGTTGATAAATTCGAGAAAGAATTATCTCCACTTTTTAAGGGCACCTCGCTTGATGTAACCGAGGAAAATATACAGGCCCGCGCGCGTGGAGTTTATGTAATGGCTATTTCGAATAAGTTTGGTCACATTCTTTTAAATACAACCAATAAAAGCGAAAGCGCCGTTGGTTATGGAACTTTATATGGCGACATGAATGGTGGAATTGCGGTTCTTGGCGATGTGTATAAAATGGAAGTATACCGACTTTCGCGGTTTATGAACAAAGATGGGGAAGTAATTCCTGAAAATACAATTGTAAAACCACCTTCGGCAGAGCTGCGTCCCGACCAAAAAGACTCAGATTCGCTGCCAGAATATGAAGAGCTGGATGAAATTCTTTTTAATTACATAGAGTTAAATAAATCGCCAAAAGAAATTGCCGGTTTGGGTTTCGAAGAAAGCGTGGTTCGGCGTGTTATTCGAATGGTAAATATGAATGAATACAAACGGTTTCAGTCGGCTCCCATTTTAAGAGTAAGTTCAAAAGCTTTTGGCTTTGGCAGAAAAATGCCACTTGTAGCCAAGTATTAGATAAATCACAGATATGGAATTTTGTACAATCATTTGTTTATGTGACATAATTCAGAATTCAATTAAATAAACTGTAATAAAAGAATTCAATTTTCGCAATTTTTTATAGCTTTGATGCTATAAAACATACACAACAGATATATGTTAAGTACTGAGCTGGGGCTAAAAGATATTGTTGAAAATCCTAAATCCATTTTTTATCTTTTGAATGAAGATGAAAAAGAAGAACTACAACATCATATTTCAATTTCGCATTATAAAAGGAACGAATTTGTTTTTAAGGAAGGTGAAAAACCAACTGGGTTTTTGTTGTTGATTGATGGGAAAGTAAA
>CAYZBC010000496.1:0-3087 GCA_964476535.1 uncultured Maribellus sp. | reverse complement strand
GAGAATAAAACTAAAAAGACTTTATCCGTCAATTAACGATTAACTTAACACTAGTTACAAAATCAAAGGTGCAATGAAGGTTAAATGGATGCTTTTGAAAAATAGGTTCAGTAAAATTGAAGTGTTTATTCCCTGAGAACCCTAATCCTTGTAAGCATATTGACTATGTTTGTTTAAGTGCTTAATGCGCACAAAATAAGCATTTTGCGGATGGTTGGTGCGCCCCGATAAAAAAGAATTTAGCTACATTTGTGTATTACAGAAATCGAAATAATTAAGTTATGAAATACCTTGTACCTACGTTGACATTATTATTGATATTGATCTCGTGCTTGAAAGAACCCATTTCAGTACAAGAAGAAATAGATATTAGTGAGTTAAGTATAGATGAGATTCAGGTTCCGGAAGGCTTTGATTTTGCCACCAAACAGACCATCGAACTCAATATTACAGATGCTGAATCAAAAGCCATCTATCAGGTTTATGCTTGGTCTGAAGAAACCGAGTACTACGAAATACAAACGTATACAGATGAAGGCGGCAATTCTGTTACCGATTCCGTTTTTGTAACAGATGTTCTTAATCAGATTTTACTTAAAATATCTCCTTGCGAAGGTATTGTGAAACAGTATATTACGATACCAGTCTATTATACCCATCTGTACTTGCGCCGAAAGGTTAACGGTGTTTTTTCATCGCACATAATCGATATTTCGAAAAACAAAGCTAGCTACACACATACTACAGTAAAGAGTGCAGCAGCAGTAGAAGATATCTTGTTTTGCGTAAATGGTGCCGGACAACTATTCTCGGTAAACCCTGAAACAGGTAATTTGACTGAAATTTCCGATATGCCGATGGGAAGTTGGACCTGTGCAATTGATAATACGAATAGAGAATTATACACCATCGGTAGAACAAAACCATATCCACTAAATAAATATTCTATCGATAGTGATAAGTGGACTTCTATAGCTGATTTAGGTTTTGGTGGACCGCGTTTAGATTATAATTCAAAAGATGGATTTCTTTACTTCTCAAACATAGACTATGTGAAAAAGATAGACCCCGACAATGGCAATGTGATAAGTAGCAAGGATATTAAAGGTTTATCAAATACTTCTGGTGGTGACCTTGCCTTTAGAGATGATGGTGAACTTTATATGTGTACTTTTGGTGGGTTATTTCACTTAGCTCCTGTTGATGATTACTACCAAGCAAGCCGAATTAGCGGCGATAACCTTCCCTTTAACCCCACATCGATGACCTTTGATAAAAACAACGAACTTTGGTTATCCAACAATGCTACCAAATCTGATTTGATTATAATGGATACCCAAACGGGAGGCTACGAGTATAGGTATGGGATAAATTCTTCAGAAGGAGCAAACTCTGAAATTAATAGAACCATTAACGACCTTACAACTTTATACAATAATGTTGCTGATCCTGAAAAAACAGATTCTGATGGAGATGGCATATTAAATTCTGACGATGAATACCCCTACGATGCAGAAAAAGCATTCGAACTGTTTACGCCAAGTAAATATGGTTGGGGAACACATGCTTTTGAAGATTTGTGGCCGGAAAAAGGCGACTATGATTTCAACGATATTATATTAAACTACAAAATTGTTTTAGTAATCAATTCGAAGAATAAAATTGCCCAAGTTAATTTCTTTATTAAAGTAAAAGACAATGGAGCGAGTCACCGTAATGGTTATGGAATAGAATTTAAGAACTTGCCAGCATCGCGTGTCGAGTCTGTAGTAGGTCAGTTGTACAGTCACAATCATATTATACTTGCTGCTAACGGTGTTGAAGCGGGACAGGAAGAAGCTGTTGTAATTATTTTTGATAACACACAAAAGGCACTTAATAAAGAGCTACAAGTAGAAGTTAAGTTTACTTCTCCCGTTACAATTGATGAACTGGGTGCAGATCCTTTTAATCCGTTTATGATTTCTGACTTACTTAGTGGGCGCGACAGGGAAATTCATTTGCCCTATCAAAACCCAACCAGCCTTGGGAAACGGTATTCTTCAATAAATTCGGGGGCCACAGGCTCCGAAAGATACTACGTAACACCAAACGGAATGCCTTGGGCTATTGATATTGTACATGATTTTAAAGCTCCAAAGGAAAAGATTCCGGTAAACCTTGCTTACAATTATTTTACTTCTTGGGCCGCATCTGGAGGCACAGAGTTTTCCGATTGGTACAAAGATAATCCAGGTTACAGAAATACCAGTAAATTGCAATAATAAACTAAAAGAGCCGTAAAGGGCTCTTTTTTTAAACACTCGTCATCCTTTTCTATTAGGTGTATATTTTTATTCCATCCAGAATTTATTTTTTTTGAATATGTTTTTGCCCTGGTATACAAAAGGGGTGTCGGCAGCGGCTACAACAAATTTTAGTAGGTAGGTAGGTAGGTAGGTAGTAATCAAAATTTCGAGCAACATGGCAGTTTCGAAAACGCCGTAAAAAGCGATTAGTACAAAAACAGTGCTGTCGATTAACTGTGAAATATTCAAGGAATTCTATTTTACTTTCATAACTTTAAGTGTTAATCATTAAGACTGTTATGTTCTAAAAGGCAGAAATAGACAAAATAATACACAAGTTAGAATGCTTTAACTGGCATGATGACAATGGCAAGAAATGGAGATTTGACTTTACTTCCCCCAATTCATTAACTATCTATAAACAAAATGAGATACTGATTGAAAAAAAGGAATTCTATGTCTGTGGCAATTTGATTTCTTTTTGTGGTGGTGGATTTGCTATTGAAAATGTTTTTAATGATAAAATTAAATTTTCTTGTAAAAAAAATGAAGTTCTATGCAGGAAAGGGACATTAATAAATTTATCGTCTTAAAATTGTTTTGTGATTTTGCTTGAAATAACAATTATTTAAAGTATAGAATTTGTAATAGCTCTGACAATAAGCGGATTGCGTATGATTTATGTACAAATATCTGATGTAAAAGGACATGAAAATGTTAAACGTGCTCTTGAAATTGCCGCAGCCGGTGGTCATAATATTATTTTAGTTGGTCCACCAGGTTCAGGAAAAACAATGTT
>CAYZBC010000495.1:0-3108 GCA_964476535.1 uncultured Maribellus sp. | reverse complement strand
AAACCTGCTGAAGTAAGTGAAATTTTAAAACAACAACTGGAAGGTTTCAAGTCGGAAGCTGAATTGGAAGAAGTTGGCACTGTTCTTCAGGTCGGCGATGGTATTGCACGTATTTATGGTCTTTCAAACGTAGAAGCAAACGAAATGATTGAGTTTGATAGCGGTGTGAAAGGAATTGTGTTGAACCTGGAGGAAGACAACGTTGGTTCTGTTCTTTTAGGTTCTTCTGAATTAATTAAAGAAGGAGATACCGTAAAACGATTGCGAAGAATTGCTTCAATTATGGTTGGCGAACAACTGCTTGGTCGGGTTATAAATACCATTGGCGAACCAATTGATGGCAAAGGTGCCCTTCAAGGCGAATTGTTAGAAATGCCATTGGAAAGAAAAGCCCCCGGGGTTATTTACCGTCAGCCGGTAAAACAACCACTTCAAACAGGCTTAAAAGCCATTGATGCAATGATTCCAATTGGTCGTGGGCAACGAGAATTAATTATTGGCGACCGCCAGACCGGTAAAACTGCCGTAGCAATTGACACCATCATAAATCAACGGGAAAATTTTGAAAAAGGAAACCCGGTTTACTGTATTTATGTAGCCGTAGGACAAAAAGGTTCAACCGTTGCGAACATTGCTGCCACTCTTGAAAAACACGGTGCAATGGAATATACGGTAATTGTTATGGCAACCGCTGCCGACCCTGCCGCTTTACAATTTTATGCGCCATACGCAGGAGCCGCCATCGGAGAATATTTCCGCGATACAGGAAGAGATGCTTTGATCGTTTATGATGATTTATCAAAACAGGCTGTTTCATACCGCGAAGTTTCCTTGTTACTTCGTCGTCCACCAGGTCGTGAGGCTTATCCGGGCGATGTATTTTACTTGCACTCGCGCTTGTTAGAACGTGCAGCAAAGATTATCGACTCCGACGAGATTGCAAAAAACATGAACGATTTACCTGACTGTTTAAAAGACAAAGTAAAAGGCGGTGGTTCATTAACCGCATTGCCAATTATCGAAACGCAGGCAGGCGATGTTTCTGCATACATTCCAACCAACGTAATTTCGATTACCGACGGTCAGATATTCCTCGAGTCGAACCTGTTTAATTCAGGTATTCGCCCGGCAATTAACGTAGGTATTTCGGTTTCGCGAGTAGGTGGTAACGCGCAAATTAAATCGATGAAAAAAATTGCAGGTACCCTGAAACTTGATCAGGCTCAATTCCGCGAGCTGGAAGCATTTGCCAAGTTTGGTTCAGACCTCGATGCTGCAACCATGCGCGTTCTCGATAAAGGACGTAAAAATGTGGAAATCCTGAAACAGGGACAATACTCTCCTTCTAAAATTGAACACCAGGTTGCAATTATATATTGTGGAACAAAAGAACTACTTCGTTATGTTCCTCTTGATAAAGTAAAAGAATTTGAAACTGATTTTCTTGAAATAATGGAAATGCAATACCGTGGTGTTTTAGATGATTTGGGAGCCGGAAAACTTACTCCCGAAATTGAAGATACAATTCGGAAAGTTGCGGCAGAGGTTTCAGGAAAATATAAAGATTAATAAGGACCGAAAAATTGAAGAATTGAAGGACTGAGATTTTAATTCATTCATTCATTCATTCACGCATTCAATCATTAAAATATGGCTGGTTTAAAAGAGATACGTACAAGAATAGCATCGGTAAAAACCACAAGGCAGGTTACCAGTGCAATGAAAATGGTTTCGGCAGCAAAATTAAAAAAAGCGCAGGATGCCATTCTTCAAATTCGTCCGTATGCTGATAAATTACATCAGATTTTAACTTCGCTGAGTTCCAGTTTAGAAAATGTTGAAGATTCTGTTTATACGCAAGATCGTAAACCCGAAAAAATTCTTGTAGTTCTAATTACTTCGAACCGTGGTTTGTGTGGTGGTTTTAATGCGAACATTTCTAAAAAAGCAGTAGAACTGGTAAAAACAAAATACACGCAACAACATCAGTTGGGCAAAGTTGATTTTATTAGTCTGGGAAAACAAGGTGGTCGCCAAATGAGCCATCGTGGAATGAATGTAGTTGAGAACCGAAATGAAATTTACGATTCGCTAACTTTCATAAATGTATCTAAAATTGTTCAACAAATAATGAGTAGTTTTGCCGATGGCAGTTACGACCGAATTGAATTGGTTTATAACCAATTTAAAAATGCCGCGGTTCAGATTCTGACAACCGAGCAATTTCTTCCGGTTGAAATGGAAGAAAATATGGAAGAAACTACGAACTATGATTTTATCTACGAACCTTCCAAAGAGAATATTATTCAGGAATTAATTCCCCGATCGTTAAAAATACAGTTTTATAAAGCGCTTTTAGATTCTCATGCAGCCGAACACGGAGCCAGAATGACTGCCATGCACCAGGCAACAGATAATGCAGGTGATTTATTAAAAGAATTAACATTGCAGTACAACAAAGCCCGCCAGACAACCATTACCGGTGAAATACTGGAAATTGTAAGTGGTGCGGAAGCTTTAAAAGGATAATTTTATTGGACTAGATTATTATATCAACCCAGATTCTTTTCTGGGTTTTTTATTGCTTTTTGCCAACTACCACAACTCTGGTCGCAGGCTGAAATCCATACTTAACAGCTTTCTCCCGAAACTTCTCAATCTGAGGTTTTAGCAATTCATATTCAGAATATGCTTTTACAGATTCTAACCTCTCTTTCATTTTTTCCACCCTCATTTCTAATTCTCCGGAATTGCCAATCAAATTAACGTCTTTTTTATAATCCATATGAAATTGTACGCTAATACCCGATTGCTGAATTTCATTCAAAATATCCTCTTTTTTAAATGTCGAATTATGGTGTACTCCTAAAATCCGGTCGATGCTGCTTCTAAAATGATGATACAACTTATGTACTTCCTGTGCAGAATTGAGGTTGTCACTATATAATTCATTGACAATTATCCAACCATCGGGTTTTACAACCCGCTTAATTTCTTGCAATCCTTTTTGCACATCGGGCAAATGGTGCAATGCCATTGAAATACTTGCCACATCAAAAGTATCGTTGGCAAACTCCAATTTTTCGGACACCATTTTTTGAAAAGAAA
>CAYZBC010000494.1:0-3121 GCA_964476535.1 uncultured Maribellus sp. | reverse complement strand
TTCGTGGGTCGCGGTCGTTTTCCATTCCTGTTAACGGTGGATCGTGTGGTTCCGTGATTTGCCCGGTAATTTTTTCTTCGCCAAAACTAAGTTCAAAAGTTGAACCCACATTTTCGATAGAACATGTGTAATATATTTCTACTTCGAAATCGCCGTCGGCTAAAACTTCAGCTTCCCAGGTAATTTTATCTTCAGTATTTTTCCAGTTGGTAAAAAACGTACAATTGGGGTAGCGATTCGAGCGTTTAATATCTCCATGTGCTTTTCCGTCGCGAGCAGGTATTTGGGTGAATTTATAATCAGGGTGACCAATTGTGAAGGTTCGTGTGTCTGTTTCGGGAAGTTCGCTTAAAATTTCTTTCTGCCATTTTTTTTTAGCCTGAATTAATTGTTTGGCAATTTTCGGTTTTTCATTCGAAATGTCAACATTCTGTCCGGGATCGCTTTGCATGTCGAATAATTTTCCATCGTTATCTAACCTGAATTGTTGACTTCGAACACTGGTTTTTCTGTTCCAGTAATTAAAAATTAAACGATCTTTCCACTCCGGATTTATTTCCATTAATAAGGATTTCAAGCTGACACCATCCAGCGGTTTTTTCGATTCAAAATTAATTCCGGCTAAATCGGTAAGTGTTGGCAACAAATCAATTGCTCCGGCAATTTCTGTTACTTTTTTCCCAGTTTTAAGTTTTCCTTCCCATTTCATAATCAGAGGCGATCGCACTCCACCTTCGTCAGTTGAACCTTTCCGTCCTTTCATTCCGTCGTTCCAGCGCCAACCGTTTGGTCCGTTATCCGACAGATAAATGATAATGGTATTTTCAGCGAGACCCAGCTCTTCCACTTTTTTAGAAATACGGCCCACATTCCAGTCGATGTTTTCGCACATTGCCAGAGCTGCTTTTGTGTGCAAAATATTTTCTTTTTCAGGATCGCGATTGCGCATTTCCAACTCCATATTTTCAAATTTCGTCCACCATTTTTCGGGAACCTGCATTGGACTGTGAGGAGTGTTCAAAGGCAAATAAAGAAAAAATGGATTGCTCTTATTTTTTTCTATGAATTGGATTCCATGTTTAGTTAAATCGTCGATAATATAACCATTCCCTTTTACAATTTCACCATTGTGTTCTAACATAGGAGAAAAATAATTTCCCCAGTGCCCCGAACAAAATCCATAATAGTCGTCGAATCCGCGGGCATTTGGATGGTAGGGAGGCTGCATTCCGTTGTGCCATTTTCCGTAAGCAGCAGTTGAATATCCAGCCTTTTTGAAAATATAGGCAATTGTTGTTTCATCCAAATCGAGTCTTTCACCACCCGCCGAAGTTGAATAAACACCTCCGCGCACATGGTATCTGCCGGTGAGTAATTCTGCACGTGTTGGCGAACAAACCGGACAAACATAAAACCGATCGAAAGTAACTCCGGTTTCAGCCAGATTATCAATATTTGGGGTGTGTAGGTTTGTGTTTCCGTTTATGCTTAAATCTCCCCAGCCTTGATCATCGGATAGTATTAAAATGATGTTCGGTTGTGTTTGAGTTTTATCCGTTGAACAAGAAAATAATGCAAGTGAAATTAGAAAAAGAAGAATTATTTTTCTCATAAGTTTAAATTGTTTGTATTTATCTGTAACTTATGTAACTCGCGATGAATTTAAACATGTCCTTTTGTGAATTTAACATGTTAAAATTCATGCTCGTTTCATGGCAGTTGATTTCGTTAAGCTCAAAGATAAGAATTCCATCCGACTTGCATCAAATGGAATTCATAAAATTATTTGGTTCGATTTTTACTTGTTATTTCTTGCAGCCTGCTTTTGTCTGTTTTGTTCTTGTTGATCAAGATAAGATTTTATAAATTTCTGGTCATTTTCATCACTGTCGCCGTAATATGCACGAAGTTCAATTAGTCTTTTATGTAACATTTTTTGTACCTCGGCATAATTTGGGTCATTGTAAATACTTTTCATTTCCGATGGATCAGTTTCTAAATCGTACATTTCCCATTCATCAATGTCGTAATAAAAATGAATTAGCTTGTAACGTTCTGTAGCCACACCATAATGTCGTTTTACCATGTGTACCGAAGGATATTCGTAGTAGGTATAATAAACTGCATCGCGCCACTCTTTTGTTTCTCCACTAACCAATTTACGGAATGATTCTCCTTGCATATCTTTTGGTGCTTCTATACCTGCATAATCTAAAAAGGTAGGGGCAAAATCTAAGTTTTGTACTAATTTATTAATTTTAGTTCCCGGTTTAATTTCTTTTGGATAACGCATTAAAAGCGGTGTACGGAACGATTCTTCGTACATAAAACGTTTGTCGAACCAGCCATGTTCACCCAAATAAAATCCTTGGTCTGATGTATAAATTACAATTGTGTTTTCAGCTAAACCGGCTTCTTCCAAATAATCTAATACTTCGCCAACACCGTCGTCAACCGATTTTATGGTACGCAAATAGTCTTTAATATACCGGTTGAATTTCCAAAGAGCTAATTCTTTCCCCTCTGGCATATTGGCCAATAATTCCTGATTTTCGCTTTCGTAGGCAGCCATCCAGTTAGCACGCTGTTCTGGATTCATTCTTTTTATATCGTTATAAAAATTGGTTGTGTCTCCGTTTGGATCTACAATCAGTTTAAAATCGTGTCCCCATTGCGCATGTCCGTCAACTTCCATTTCCTGTGTATGTGCTGCAGTTCCCCGTCCTTCGTAATCGTCGAAATAATTTGCCGGTGGTTCAAATGTAACATCGTCGTACAGATTTACATATTTAGGTGCAGGCAACCAATTACGGTGTGGTGCTTTTTGGTGGTAAAGCATACAAAATGGTTTATCCTGATCACGTTTGTTTTTTAACCAGTCGAGAGCAGTTTCAGTAATTATTTCAGTGCAATATCCTTCAATTCGTGTTTCTTTGCCTTCGATAAAAAAATCGGGGTTGTAATAATGCCCCTGGCCAAGCAGAACCATTGAAAAGTCGAATCCCTGAGGAATTCCGTTTAAATGGATTTTACCAATCATTGCGGTTTGGTAACCATTTGCCTGAAGTATTTTTGGGAAGTTTTCCTGATCCCAGTTAAAAGGCAACATGTTGTCAACTTT
>CAYZBC010000493.1:0-3130 GCA_964476535.1 uncultured Maribellus sp. | reverse complement strand
ACGAAGATAATAGATTATTTAAGTGGTTAAAACTAAACCTCTTTTTTAATTTCTTCAGATATTTTTCTTACGGTTAATTAATGATATTATTCCATCTTTTTTGAATGGGACACACCTTTTGCTAACTTATATTTCTCAGATTGTTATGGAATTTATCAACTAAATAATCTTAAAAAATGTATAGCAAAACAGAATGTTTCCACTAAAAATAAAATTTTCATCTACTATTGGTATATTCTAAAATTGAACAATTAACTTTGAGTGAATTTAATACATAAACGAATGAAACGCTATCTGCCATTTATTTTTCTTTTTACTCCCCTATTTCTTATTGCTCAATCTAAATCTGATAAAGTTGATGCTTTAGTTTCTCCAAAAACAGTTGAAAAAATGATTATAGTAGGAGGAATTGATGCTGATATTTCAGGTTTTAATAATCAATCAATCCAGTTCGCAATCGATGCTGTTGCAAAAACGGGTGGTACTGTAAGATTAAATTCTGGTATTTATGAAATAATGGCACCGGTTCAAATGAAATCGAATGTAAAATTGGTTGGTTCCGGCAAAGAAACAATTCTGAAACGTGGAAAAGGAATTCAAACAAAATTTATTGTTGATGCTGATTTTGGCGAATTAAAATTAACCGTAGAAAATTCTGATGGTTTTGAAATTGGGATGAAAGTACAGGTAACTGATGAAGATAACAACGGATGCTGGAATGTTTCAACGGCATATATTTCTGATATTGTAGATAATGTGATTTACATTGACAAAGGCTTAATTCGAGATTATCGTTCAGATAAAAATGGACTGATCTCAAATGCTTCCTCCGTTATTGAAGTTATTGGCGCAGAAAATGTAAATATTTCGAACTTAACTGCCGATGGAAACAGAGTAGATAATTTTTTTGCCGACGGTTGCAACAGCGCCGGAATTTTAATTCTCAAATCAAAAAAAATCACGGTTGACAATGTGCATATTAAAGATTTTAATGGCGAAGGAATTAGCTGGCAAATTACGGAGAATGTTTCCATTGTAAACAGCGAAATTTCAGGAAGTGGCAATACGGGATTGCATCCCGGAACCGGTTCGCCATTTTCAACCATTAAAAACAACGATATTCATAACAACGATATGGATGGACTTTTCATTTGCTGGAGGGTCTACAAAAGCCAGGTTACAAATAATAAAGTTCATAATAACGGACGATTTGGTATTTGCACCGGACATAAAGATACGGACGTAATTTTTGAAGGAAACCATATTTTTAGTAACAAAAGCGACGGTGTGAATTTGCGCGGAGAAAGAGAAAATAATGCTCCACACCGAAATACTTTCATCAAAAATACAATTGAAAACAACGGCACAAACGGTGGTGGTTATGGATTTTCCATCAATTCTCCCGCTCTCGATCTTTTGCTAAAAGAGAATACGTTCAAAAATTCAGAAAAATCACAGAAAGCAGCTATTTATATTTACGCGGGTGGCTCAACTCCAAAACTGGAAAACAATAAGTTTGGCAAACATGAATTGGGGGAAATGGTTTTTGAGAAGAAATAAGTTTGTTGTTGTAATTTGGACGACAATATGCCTGTCCCGATTTATACGCGTAGAGTAATAAACCATCAATAAAAAAATCTAAATGAATTTTAATCCTTTTTTAAAACTAATTTTTGTCAGTCTAATTTTGTTTTGTTTGTCGTTTAATATTAAAGCCCAAACAAGTATTTCGTTAAAATCTCAATGGCTCGATCTCACCAATCTTTTTACTGTAAAAACACCAACGGCTGAATTCAACACCACATTTCCGGTTGGTAAAAATTGGAGCATGTATTTTTATTATGCTCACGACATAGAAAACCTTACACCCATTTATTTCGTCGGAGGGGTAAATAATACACATGAATCAATAAAGAAAGATAGTCTGAGTTTTTCACCCAAAGATGTAAGAATTTTTCCCAAATATTCAAGTAATATTTTTTTAAGCTATCAATTTAGCGAAACTCTAAATCAGCTCTCCTGGATTCAACCAATAATTACATGAGATTGGAATTTCCTCAAAAATTCATCAAAATCAGTTCACACATTTACTGCAGAAATCTCATCATTTATATCAATTCAACGAGGAGATATATACCACCAGGATGGCGGATACATTAGTGGACAATACAGCTATGCACAACATTTTGAAAAATGGATTTTAGATGCAAGTCTTTCATCCATTGCATTAAAAATTTTTGAGCCCGACAGAAATATTTTTATACTCGGGGAGGTGCTAAAACTTTCCTCTTCATACCTTCCTTTTAAAACTACACTTGAAATAGTATTAAATAAACCCCTGATTGCAAAAGATAACAAGGAGCTAGATTTTACAATCGGATTAATTCATGAGTTTTAAAGAGCATTCGTAAAATACGTATTTCAAAACAAAGTGAATTGATATTTGTGAATGAACGAATCCTTTTAGTATTTATACAATCATTCATTCACCTTTATTTCTTCCGCATTTCCACGTATTCTCACTTCAAATTTTGCGCTTGGCTCTTTTGTTTTATTGCTAAAAACACAATCGAAAACAATGGAGTGCGCTCCTTTTAACAATTTAAATTGTTCAGGATTTATTTCAATCTCCTTAACTTTTTTCAGGAGTGGACTATAAACCACGGCCGTTTTTCCACCCAAATATTTTATCGATTCTCCGGCAACTAACGAAACCGGAATAGATACTTCGCGACTATTATCTATTTCAATTTTTATCTCCGAAATATCCGCATCCTGAGCAGTTAGAATAAAATTCATTGTTGCATTTTCTTCAGGATTTTCAAATTCGAAAGTAGAAAAAAGTGGTTCGCCGGGTTGCCGTACTTTGGCTTCGTGTTTAAATTTAAACGAATGTATTTGTCGCAAGTTCCAATGGTTTTCGCCCAAAGTTTCCAGGCTAAAATCGGTATTTATATCTCGCATCCTCTCTTTTTGATCTTCAGTGAAAGCATCTGCCATTCTAACTTTTTCCCACTCGCCAATTTGTTTTAAAATCTTGGATGCTTGTCCATTTGTTTTTAAAGGCCTGTCGCCGGTAACAAAAGCGTAACCTGCGTTGTAAGCAGCCGAACGAGCGAGCATCCATTCA
>CAYZBC010000492.1:0-3133 GCA_964476535.1 uncultured Maribellus sp. | reverse complement strand
ATGAATGTTTTATAGAAACTCTGAGAATACAACGCAGTTGACCGAATGCTTACAATTAAACAACACCGAAGTGTGATTTCAAAAATTATTTATCATCTGATTAAAGGAGTCTTGTCAAGACTAAATACAGTATTGATATTCTCGTCAAGGGTTTCAGATAGCAGTATGAAAAGATAATCTTAGAAGTCTGGACTAATTATCTCCCAATGGCCATCTTTATCAGAACCAATGCGTTTTATAATGCTGTCAGTCTTAAGTTTGCTTATTTGGTATTCTATCGCTCTGGTTGAAATTCCAATTTCCGAAGCTAATTCAGCAATTGTTATATTATTTTTTGCTCTTATTAATCGAATAATTTTCTCCGAAGTTTTCTCCGAAGTTTTCTCCGAAGTTTTCTTTTTCTTCGGACGACTGCAAATAACGGTAAACATCCCTTCTGTTTTAAACTCAGGAGAAGGTAGACCAGCAAGTTTCATTTCTTCATAAATTCTACCAATGCCGGAACCAATTTGTTCTACCATATCAATTCTTTCAAACAGGCCAAAAACAAGTGGGTTTCTACTATGGCTTTTCTTCCCAAAATCCTTTGGATTTATTACACTAACCAAGCCACCCGGATTTGTTATTTCAACTCTATTTTCAAAAAACTCAACTGTTGTTCTCGCTCCTTTGTCGTAATAGTCTCTATGCGATAAGGCATTTATAATAGCTTCTTTAAAAACAGTTTCAGGAATTTCCCAAATTTCTTTTCTTGGGCCAGACCCTTTAATTTTGTATCGTACATCCAATTTTCCCTTTAACCATTGCATAGCTTGTTTGTACTGAGATACCAAAGGTCCACCAAAAACTTTATCGTCAATAATCTGAGTTTTTGTATCTCCTTCAAAAGCAACGCAACGAACAACTGCCTTTTCAAAGAATTTTTCAGGAGACGTGGCAAAGAACAGTACGCCTCCTTTTTTAAAATCTCCTTCAGGTAAAATTAATTTCAGATTATTCATTATTTGCTCCTGGCTCACCGTTTGAGATAAACCCGCAGCAAACCTGAATTCTTTGAAATAATCTAAATCAATATCCTTTTCAATAATAAATTCAGAACAAGGGGCTTCATCAAAATAAATGCGGTCTGACTGCTGAAAGAAATCACGCATTTGCTCAACCGAAATCAATTTCTGAGAATTCGGCCCTTGCCTCACATAAATTGCACCCGATAATGTATAAGGTTTTTGAACTCCCGAAGACACTTCAATTACCCACACTTCTTTCTCATCAACATCGACTTTATAAAAAGGACAATGTATATGAGGATTTATATCATTAATAGAGTTTTGGATAGCAGACCGTTTTCGATTGTCGATATTTATTCCATGAATAACATTATCATCATCCACACCAAGTAATAGAACTCCACCAGCAGCATTGGCAAAAGCACAAATCTCCTCTGTCAGCTCCTTCACTTTGTTCGGGACACGAATTTTAAATTCGGCATTGTAACCCTCTCCACTTTGAACTATACTTTTTATATCATCTGCGTTAATCATAGTCGAAGAATTATTTCAATATTACTACTTTAATCATCATTTTAAAAATTAAATGTTACCTGAATATATGAGATTGTAAAAACAGAATGCTAAAGAATCAACATCTCATCCATCTCCATCATTTTCTTTGAAAGTTCATTCATATCATTACCAATTTTACTGTTCGTTATTCTGGCATAAATCTGTGTAGTCCGAATACTTGTATGTCCAAGCATTTTGCTAACAGTTTCCATGGGTACACCTTTTGCTAAGGTTACGGTAGTAGCAAAAGTATGTCGGGCAAGATGAAAAGTCAGATGTTTTTCTATTCCGCATAAATCGGCTATTTCTTTTAGATATGAGTTCAGTCTTTGATTGCTGATGATTGGTAACAACTGATTTCCATGCTGCATCCCTTCATACTTCTCTAAAATTCGTTTAGGAATATTTAATAAAAGTATATTTGATTGCACATCTGTTTTCTGACGCTTTTTCATAATCCAGAGCTTACCGTCGAAGGATTTTTGAATATCCTTATCATTTAAGTTTCTCATATCGACATAAGCTAAGCCGGTGAAACAAGAGAAAATAAAAATATCTCGTACCTGCTCCAGTCGTTTAATGGCAAATTTCTTTTGCATAATGGATGTGAGCTCATCTTGGTTGAGGTAACCACGGTCAACTTTTTTAAATCGGATTTTAAAATTGGCAAACGGGTTCGAATGAATCCATCCATTATTTTTTGCAAGAGCAATAATATGTTTTAACTGTTGTAAGTATTTGGCTGTGGTGTTAACACTGCAATCCCAAACTGCGGTAAGGTACGTTTCAAAACTATAGATAAAATTGTAGTCAATTTCCATTAACGGAATATCTTCAATTTTGTATTGATGCCTTAAAAACTCTCCAAGACGCGTTTCTGTTCGTTCATACTTTTGCACTCCTGCAGCAGTAATATCTTTCCCAATCCGAAGCTTCAGTTCTTCATTATGTTGTTTGAAAATGATAAGTAGCATTTGCACTTTCGCCTTAACTCCCAAGTATACATCTCTTACCTTCTCAACCGTAAAAAATATTCCTTGTTGACTTAATTCTTTGTAATGAAAGTTCAATTCCATCCGAATTTCATGTAACTTTTCATTAACTAATTGAGCAATTGTTGAATCACCAACAGCCATGTTTAATTTCGAATCCCAGATGTCGGGATTAACCGTTAGTTTCGAGCTAAACTGGGCTTTCTGGCCATCCAGTACTATCCGAACCATTACCCGAATTTCCCCACTTTTGTTAACATAGTTTTTACGTGCATAGAAGAAAACTTTAAATCTGTAACTCATAACGCTAAATTTTAGGTGTTTAAACTAATACTATTGAGCTACTTTCGCGAAGTCAAAATGCGACATTTCAGAGACTTATGAAGGAAAGCTAAAAATGGTTACAGGAAATTACAGAAATTCTTCTGTAACCAAATTGTAACCAAAACAGGGTTAAAATTGGCTTTTTCTTGTCTTTCGGATGACTTAGTGGAAATAAAAAAAGCTGTGTAAGTCATTGATTTACACAGCTTTTCATCATTTGACAGTGAATTGTCTTTTTGTGCTGGCTCCCCAGGT
>CAYZBC010000491.1:0-3143 GCA_964476535.1 uncultured Maribellus sp. | reverse complement strand
GATAAAAGTAGCGCCGATCGCAAGTATGTTTTTGCTGCCCGCGATAAAATGGACGAAACACACGATGCAATGCGAGCCATCCGCTCAAAAGAATTTAAACTCATTCATAATTTAATGCCCGAGCGTGCTTATTGTCAGTTTAACCGTTACAAAGAAACGAGTTACCCTGTTTTGGCCGAATTAAATGTTTTGAATATGAAAGACGAACTTCCGCCGGAACAAGCTGCTTTTATGGCACCAACGAAACCGGAGTTCGAATTGTTTGATATGAAAAACGATCCTAACGAAATAAATAATTTAGCCGACGACCCAAATTTTGCGGAAGTAAAAGTTGAATTATTAAAAGAGCTAAACAACTGGCGTGAAAACGTAATTAAAGATAAAGGTATATCGGATGAATTCCGTGCAGGTGGTTGGCCAGCTGATTATCCAACCCGAACTTTAGAAGAGTGGGAAACAGTTCTTGAACTTTGGCAACCTTATGTTTTTCGTGAACAGGGAAGTAATGTTCAACGTCCGGACAAAGAATTTCAAAAAACACAATTGGCTGAAGTTGAGGGGTATTAGAACTCTAAAATAATCCCAATAGTTGGCAACACAGTTCCCGTTGTACTTTTTATAATGTCTAATTCATAACGGGTGCCGTTTTCGATTATAATAAAATCACCGTTTTTGTCTTCGGCGCGTACAATAATATCTTGCTGTTCAGCTTGAAAGTTGTATAAATTTTGAATGTCGATGTAGAATTTGGCTGTTAACTTTTCCAGATAAAACGATTTGTCGATTCGTAAATCTAGGTTATGAAATGGTGCAAATCGCTGGGAGTTTAATTGAGAATAATTTAAATAAGGTCCGCCTTTAATATTCCAGGCTTCAACCAAAGAACTTTGTTCTAAATCCCAAGGAGTGTAGGGTAAACCACCTACTAATCTCCAACGAACGCCAACTCTCCAGCCTTTTCTCAAATCTTTGGTTGTTGTGAGGTTTAACAAATGGCGCGAGTCCCAACTGGAAACAATATAATCGTCGTCGCCATTATCGAATTCGCTTCGCACTAACGTGTACGATAAGTTAAAATTAAAACCTTTGGGTGAGTTTATCCGCACCTGAAATTCACTTCCATAAGCCCGGCCATTCGAAATTGAAACGACTTCTTCGTCGCCAACTACACCAAAATCGGCTCCTTTGTTGGCTAAACTAATTTGGTCTTTAACAGAAAAAGGGTATTTTGAATATTGTTTCCAAAAAGCTTCTCCCGTAATTTGCACGGTCGACGATGCCCGATATTCCAAGCCTCCAATTAAATGGTTCACCGAAATGTATTTGAGGTTGTTTTTACTATTTATTAGAACATCATTTTCCTTGTATCCCAAAGTTGTGTACGATGGCATTTGGTAATATTTTCCGGTATTAAAGTTGAGGCTCCATTTATCTGTTAAACTGTACGATGCAGAAAATCGTGGTGAAAGCTGCTGAAATAAGTTATTCATATTTTCAGAATAGTTATTGGCATCAGCACGCAATCCAAAAGATAGGGCTAATCGTTCATTAAAAACCGTTTTACTTGCTTGTGCAAAAAGTCCCCATTTCATCAAATTCAAATCGGTTTGATAGCTGATATTCAAAATTTCATTGTTGTAAAACCGTTCTTGTTCAGTTGCATTGTTATAGGTTACAAAATCAGTGTTTATCCCAACATTAAATTTGAAACCATCAACGCGAAAAGTGTTTTCAACGCGTAATTTATTCTCAATTTCTTCCGAAGAATAATCCAGAATTTTGTTGTCTTCTGAATTGTCGTCGTTGTCGTAATATTTGTAGGCGCCATTGTTTAAGTGACTACGACTGGCAACAACAGTGTGATAGCCGTTATCACTAAAATGTTTATAAACCCCACCAATTGTGTAATTCCACTGCTCGTTTACCGGAATTTGGCTCAAAATATATTTTTGTTGTTTGTCAGGGTCTTCGATGCCCAGGTTTAAATCGAATACATCAATGGCACCTAAACCGATTAAAGTAAGTTCATTTTTTTTGTCGAAACGAGTTTTTACTTTAAACTGCATGTCGTTAAAAGTTGGCAAAAATGGTAATTCGATTAAACTGAAAAGAAACTTTAAATACGAACGTCGGGCCGAAACTACAAAGGTTGTTTTTTCTCCCAATGGACCTTCTACAGTTCCCGCAATTTCCGAAGCTCCCAAGGTTGCCTGATATTTTAATTTGTCTTTGTTTCCATCTATTTGGTTGAATTCTAAAATACCACTTAAGGCATTGCCACGATTGGCAGGAAATGCACCGGCATAATAATTTACTTCGCGTAAAAAATCGGCATTGATAATTCCAACAGGTCCACCCGAAGCTCCCTGTGTGGCAAAATGATTGATAAATGGCACTTCAACACCATCCAAATAAAACCGACTTTCCGATGGGCCACCGCCCCTTATTATTATGTCGTTTCGATATGCAGGTGTTGATTGAACTCCCGGAAAAGATTGAATAATTTTTGAAATATCGCGATTTGCACCGGGACTTTTTTCAATCTCACCGATGCCGATGGAGCGCAAAGAAACGGGGCTCTCTTCAGTTTTTCGAAACGGAGATACAGTTACTGTAACTTCGTTTAATTGTACCAGTTGTTTTTCCAGTGTAATTTCTAAAAAATTGGTATTTGCCCTACTTACTTCTATTTCAGAAGAAATGGTTGGTTTGTAACCCACAAAAGAGGCTTCAACTCGAATATATCCAGGAGTTAATCCAGTCAGCAAAAAATTTCCATCTATATTGGTAATTGTTCCTGTTGTTGTACCCGAAACAATTACATTTACAAAAGGTAGTGGCTCGTTTGTCAATACATCAATAACTTTTCCTTTTAGCGAAGCATCTTGAGCAAAAAGTGAAAATGGAAAAATGAAAATACTGAGAAATATATTAATTGATTTCATTATGATTAAAATTATTACTTCAAAACTAAACAAAATGGAATAGTAAAAGTTGAAAAGTGCTTATCGTTTTTTTATATTAGCCATTGAAAAAATTTAAACTATGCGTATTGTAATTCAAAAAGTAAAAAGCGCTTCGGTTATCGTTGAAGAGAAAAAAATTGCTTCAATTGGCAAGGGTTTATTGATTTTAGTTGGAAT
>CAYZBC010000490.1:0-3167 GCA_964476535.1 uncultured Maribellus sp. | reverse complement strand
CCCATGCCGGATATTACGAAATGATTGACGGCATGGAGATGATGGTACAAAACCCACCTGAAGGTTATAATTTATATCCGGGAGGCCATATATTGTCGTACGACCTCATTACAGAGGAGTGGAAAGATTTGGCAATAGCCCCTGTTGGCGAAGCATTTGTGACCATGACCATGGACACCGGACGTGGCCAGATATATGGTATTTCATGGCCCAAAGGATATTTCCTCCACTACGATGTTAAAAAAGACGAGTTAAAAAACCTCGGAAAAGTTTCAGGGAACGGAGAAGCAGGGACGCCGGGAGAAGACTACCGGGTGTTGTGTCGTTCTTTGCTTGTAGACCCGCGCGACGGAACAGTATACTTTTCTACCTCCGAAGGGGACATTTTATCTTATCATCCGGATGCAGATTCTATCAAAAAAGTAGAGGGGGTTGACCTGCGACTGGATTACTTTGGGAAATACGACCATACACGTCCTGGGAGCATGCAGTACAACTGGCGGCGTATAGTCTGGTATCCTAAGGAGAACGTAGCTTACGGGGTACATGGTAACTCTGGGTATTTGTTTCGATTTGACCCACAAAACAAAAAAATAGAACTGGTGGACAGGATCACTTCCAAAGCTTCGCAAAAAAGCGGGAGGTTTGATTATTTTAGTTACGGTTATCTGGGGTTTGAACTTGGGCCTGATCAGGAGACCTTGTATTACCTCACTGGCAGTCCTATTTACGTTGACGGGAAAAGGGCAGAGGGAGTTGAGGAAATTGCTATGGGCGCAGCCCGGGGGCTGGAAAACCTTAACCTTGTCACCTATCATATTCCAACGGACAAATACACCGATCACGGTTCCATATTTTACGAAGATGGTAGCCGACCAACGTATGTAAACTCTATAGCCATAGGTAAAGATGGCACGGTATATACACTGGCCAGATTTGAGCACGAAGGCAAAGAGATACAGGATTTGGTAAAAATTACGAACCCGTTTAAAATTAAATAAGTATTAAAAAAATATAAATAATTTATTATGAGTTTATTAAATGTTTGTAAAAAAGTAGCACTTCTAATTATTGTTACTGTTTTAATTTTCGCTTCGGCTTGTCAAAATAAAAAACCAAAAAATAATGAATGGAAAGAATTGTTTGATGGTAAAACACTTAATGGATGGAAGGTGATTAATCAGGACTGGGATAATCCGGAAAGTATTCCTGATTTTTATGTTGAAGACAATATGATTATTTGCAATACAACATTGGATAATCAAGGAGGAGGATATTTAGTAACAGAAGGTTTGTACGATAATTTTGTTCTTGAATTGGATGTAAAAATTGATTCTACTTTAAACTCAGGAATTCAATGTAGAAGTACCATGTGGGAAAAAGATACGGTCACGACTTATGTTGCAGGGAATGCTAGTGGTACTATAAGTGAAAATAAATGGAGGTCTGGTTATGTATGGGGATATCAAGTTGAGATTGATCCAACGAGACGTGCATGGGCCGGTGGTTTGTATGAACCGGGAAACCGTGGATGGATTGTCAACTTGGTTGGCGAGCAGGAAAAACAAAAAGCCTTTAAAAGTATGGATTGGAACCATTTCAAAGTAAAAATGGATGGTGATAGAATACAAACGTGGGTGAATGATATTTTAATAGTTGATGTTATTGATAAAATGTCAACCTCCGGGTTTATCGGTCTTCAGTTTCATGGAGCATCTAGTGAGGAGCAGAATAATAAAAAATCGATGTGGAAAAATATTAGAATTAAGGAATTGTAGAAAGTTTTTTCAAAATGAATTATTACTTTTGTTTCCCGTTTGTTTTGTTATTAATAATGAACTGAGTTTATATAAAAAGGGTAAAATATTAATCATGGGGAAAATAAAATTTATTTACAAAGTCTTATTTATAGTAGTTTTTATCATCCAGGCAAATCATATAAATGCCCAGCAAAAAGTTGAAGGAATATTATATCTGGATAATGAGCCAGTATCCTTAAAAATTGTAGATGGAAGAATTGCTGAAATAGAGCGTCTTTCATCAAAGCCTACTGCTTCTGCTGTTTATATTGCCCCCGGCTTAATCGATATTCAGATTAACGGTTATATGGGGATTGATTTTGCAAGTCAGGATTTAACCATCGAAGGTCTTCGTGAAGCTACAAAAGCGTTATGGAAAGAAGGAGTTACCACTTTTCTGCCAACTCTTATCACTGCAGATCAGGAGTCGCTAAAAAATAGTTTTTCAATACTTTCCGAATCATTGGATGATGAAGAAATTGGTATGTCTATTCCGGGTTTTCATCTAGAAGGTCCGTATATATCTCCTGTAAAAGGGTTTCGTGGTGCACATCTGGAGAAATATATCAGGCAGCCTGATTGGAATGAATTTATGGAATTACAGAAGGCAGCAAATAACGGGATTAAATTAATTACTGTCGCACCAGAGGTTGAAGGAGCTATTCCGTTTATTCAAGAATGTAGCAAAAATGGTATTGTTGTTTCCTTAGGGCATCATAACGGGAATACCGAACAAATAAAACAGGCAACAGATGCGGGAGCTTCCATGTCCACCCATTTGGGAAATGGTTGTGCCAATATGATAAACCGCCACAATAACCCACTTTGGCCTCAGTTGGCTGACGACCGGATTTCTGCAAGTATTATAGCAGACGGTTTTCATTTAACCCGGGAAGAGGTACAGTGCTTTTACAAAATAAAAGGCAGTAATCGGACTATTTTAGTTTCTGATGCGTTGGATTTAGCAGGTCTTGAGCCTGGAGAATATATTCGCTGGGAACGGAAAGTATTGTTAACACCGGATGTTGTGAAATTTCCGGCTGAAAATGTTTTGGCTGGGGCTGCTTCTCCATTAAGCACTTGTGTAGGAAACATAATGAAATTCACACAATGTACTCTTTTGGATGCTATTCAGATGGCAAGTACTAATCCAGCCCAACTAATTGGTTTGGACAACATCGGAGAGATCAGCCCCGGTAAACGAGCCGATTTAATACTATTTACAATGGAAGAAGGTAAAATGGTTATTCAGAAAACAATTGTAGCAGGTAAAGTAGTTTATTCAAAACAGTAATAATATAATTAACAATACCTTTAATGATGGCAGTGAAAAAAAAATCCGTTTCAAAAAAAATACTAATTGGACTT
>CAYZBC010000489.1:0-3171 GCA_964476535.1 uncultured Maribellus sp. | reverse complement strand
GTATTTTAATCGATCGCAATTGTTGTGCGAATTTGCCAGCTTTAAGAGTTTAATCACCAATAATTTTTATCAATTTGCCTTTTTGAACTTGGTCTGAAAGTTCCAGATTATTTAATAGTGCAAGCTCGTTTGTTTGATTTTGAGGAACTCCGAAATATTTGAAAGCATCGCTCAAAGTTCCTGAACGTTGAACGGTCTGAACTTTTATTCTTTTCGGTTTCACATTTAATTTAGAGTTTTCAGTTAATCGGTCAAAATTCACCATTGTCGATTCAAAAATGTGGAAATAGGAATTAAAATCGACATCGCTGGATACGCCATGAAACACATAAATGGCATTATTATATTGAATGAAATAGGACATTACTTTAATAACTTGTTCTTGTCCGGTTTGCTGATCTTGCGAAACCTGCTGCGAAACGGTTGCAATGGCCGGCAATTTGTTTACAATTGCACTTTTCGTGCTCAGAACTGTAAGGTTCAAATCTTTTAATGTTTGCTGCGATGCTTCTTCCAAAGTCTTCTGTTGGGTAAGCGAAAAAATCAGCATTGCTTTTCCATTTTCCGGTGCCATTTGTACCTGCATAGGAGAATTTACCAAATTCCATCCTGGAGGAATAGGGTATTTGAACTTCATTTCGGGGTGGTAAAAAATATTTGCTTCCACAAAACCTTGTCGGGGATCATCTCCGTAAACCAATCCATCAATCATTCGGAGATAATTGTCTGCATTTACAGTCCAATTTGAATATTGCAAACTATCTTGCCACTCTTTGCTTTTTTGATGAACAGAATTATATCGGTCTCCCGGGTCAGGGTGGGTTGACATAAAAGTAGGTACGCCAGCATGGTCGCTGCCCATTTGCATTTTATTCAGCACATCGAAAAAATCGGCCATTTTATGTGCATCGTATTTTATTTTAGAAGAATATTCCACTCCTAAACGGTCGGCTTCGCGTTCATTATCGCGGCTGAATTTAAGAAACAACAACTGCATTCCCTGGCTTGCATATTGTCCGAATTCACGAAATTTTTCCGACGCAATCATTCCGCCAACCAATAACAATTGTCCCAATTGCTGTTTGCTTTGTTGACTTGCCGAGTGACGCGCTGTAACATGTCCCATTTCGTGTCCCAATACTCCAATTAATTCTGCTTCATTATTAAATTGTGCCAAAATTCCACGGGTTAAATAGATGTAACCTCCCGGCACCGCAAATGCATTTATTACAGGCGAGTCTAAAATTTTAAAATGAAATTCTAAATTAGGTCGATGAGATATTCTTCCCATTTCCGTTCCTTTTAGAGTAACAAAATCCAATAATTCCTGGTTATTGTAAACTCCAAATGTGGAAACTACTGAAGGATCGTATTGTGCGCCTAAAGCTACTTCCTGCGCTTCCGACATCAACATGAGTTGTTTCTTTCCGGTTACCGGATTTACTGCACACGATGGGATTAATAATATTGCAGCCAGTAATAGCAGGAGTTTGGATACGGTTGTAATCGACTTCATCTTATATAAATTTTAGTTACAGATTCTGGAAATTAAAGTACAACAAATATTGGCAATAGCAAAAAATATAAATTTGCACTTTTGTCCCTAATTGCTAATTTTAGCGAAAGGAATTTTGAGCCTGCTCCGAAAAGTGATTTTTCGTCATTGCGAACGAAGTGAAGCAATCTCAACATACAAACCTACTATCTATGATATGAGATTGCTTCGTGCCTCGCAATGACGTACTTTTTGACTTTCCGGAGTGGACTCAATTTTAAAGATTAAAAAATATTTTAGTTCAATTAGTATGCTATTAAAAAAAGTCACACAAATTATTGTTTTTCTATTTTTAATTGTGCCGTTTTCTTTTTCTCAAGAGAATGGATTACAGGCAATTAACCAGAAAGATTTAAAACGTCATTTGATTTTTGTGTCATCAGACAGTTTGCAGGGACGAAGATTTGGAACTGAAATAGATGGACTAGGAATTACGGCAGAATACCTTAAATCGAATGCTGAAAAAATAGGTTTAAAACCGGGTGCAAATAGTTATTTTCAAAAGGTTGAAATTGTTTCAGCCAAACCCAGTGAAAATAGTTTTCTTGAAATAGAAAATAATAGTGGGAAATCGGTGTTCAAATCAAGTTTAGTGATACAATTTAATGGCGAATCTGGAAATATTTCATTGGAAAAAGAGGAGGCGATTTTTGCCGGTTTTGGATATCAAAATACAAAGACAGGGTATAACGATTTTGAAAACATAGAGGTTGAAGGAAAGATTGTAATTGTTGCACAAGGGAATCCGCTGACATTTAAAGAAGGCAATAACTTTGGGTGGAATAACAGGCTTGAAAGAGAAAAATTTGAAACAATTTTAGCGAAAGAACCGAAAGCGATTATTCTCGTTACAAATCCGAAGGATAAAGGAAACAAGACTTTTTTGCAAATTTCCCGTTGGATGAACCGACAACAATATGTTTTAAAAGCCCGGGAAGAATCGAAAGAAGTGCCCATTCTAATTTGCACATCGGAGTTTGCAGATCAACTTTTGGGTAGAAAAGGGAAATTTAAGAAATATCTCACATTCCTTTCAAAAAAAAACAAGTCCAATTCTTACCTCATTGAAAGTGTAAAAGTAAATATTGAAACTACCATTCAAACGGTGCATGTTGAAGCAAAAAATGTGATTGGGATTGTGGAAGGTAGTGACCCTGAATTGAAAAATGAGTGTGTGGTTTTTATGGCTCATTACGATCATCTTGGAGTAGCAAAAAATGGCGATGTTTATAATGGTGCAGATGACAATGGTTCGGGAACTGTTACTTTATTGGAAGTTGCCGAAGCTTTTATGAGTTTGGAAAAAAAAACAAAACGTAGCATTGTTTTTTTGTGGGTAACTGCAGAGGAGATTGGAATGTTGGGGTCTCAATTTTATGCTGAAAACCCCATTTTCCCATTGGACAAAACATTGGCATGCATTAATATCGACATGGATGGACGTGTTTATGAACCGAGTGATTCGGTATGGAATAAATCGCTTAAAAAAGTAAAAGATTTTGATGGTTTATATACTTTAACAAACGGTGTTTGGCCGGAGCTGAAAGAGATAAACAGCTCGGCTTGCGAAACGCTGGGATTAATTCCTGATTATACTTTGCCAACTAATTTTTTGC
>CAYZBC010000488.1:0-3182 GCA_964476535.1 uncultured Maribellus sp. | reverse complement strand
CGGTATAATCGTCAACTCCTAAACGTTCGGCAGTTGAAGGCATAAGTTGCATTAAACCGTAAGCCCCTGCCCACGAACCCGCGTCTGCATTAAATCTCGATTCATGATAAATTATAGAAGAAATAAGACGCCAGTCCCAATTGTATTTAGCTCCCAATTCTTTTGTCAGATCATCGTATTCCGATATTTTTCCACCTGTAATACTATGAAAATCACTTTCTATTCTGTTGATAGTGCGAGGACTTTCAAAATATTTGTGGTATAAAATTTTGTATTTTTTTGTTCTCTTAAATTTTGTAATCCAGTTGTCTAAATAGGTCTTCCATTCATTCGAATCCTTCCGAACTGCCCAAGCAATATTCTGGTTAAAACTAATTTTTAAGGAGACATCTAAATTGGGATAATATGTTTTATTCAATTTAGCCACATTTTCATCGCAAACCGTATATTCAATTTCGCCCTTTGCAACTTGCGCAACTAATTGCTCCACGCCAAAAATGGTATCTTCAACAATTTCAATAGCACTCCCAATTTCTTCCGATAAGTGATTTAGCCGAAGAAAATAAGAAGTATTTTTCTGAACATGAACCTTTTTCCCAGCCAATCCCAAAGTCGTTTTAAGATATGTAGAATCAGCCTCTGAGTTTTCCTTTTTTAGTTGTACCAGCACCTGTTTGGTTTGAAGAATTGGAACTGTAAAATCAAATTGGTCGCTCCGTTCTTTGGTAATGGTCAGATTTTTTGCAACCAAATCAAAACGATTATTTATTAATCCATCAAAAGTTTCACTTAAATTATTACTTACACTAATCTCCAATTCTACGCCCAATTCTTTCGCTAATTCTCTTAAGAGGTCGTATTTAAAACCCATTGGTTTCCCACGGTAAACAAAATAGTTGGTTGAATTATAATCAACAACTGCTTTTAAAACGCCAACATCATTAATGCGCTGTAAATCATTTAACTGAATTATATCCGTGGCCTTTATTCCCTTTTGCTTCGATTGATTACAAGCAGCAAAAAATATAGTCACAACTAAAAGGAATAGAATTTTTAGAATAAAATTTTTAATTCTCAACATAAACATCATTAATCATAAAATGCCCAGGAAACTCCGAGTCTAAAGGTAGATCTTACCATTGGATAATTCGGGGTTGTTATGTATTCCCGGTCAATAAACTCCGAGCCAATATTCATCATTTTGAAGAATAGCCGCGTTCTTTTTAACCGCAAACTTGCATAGACATCAATATAAGGAAAATTGCCGTATTCCTTTTCATTTTGAAGATGGAACAAACCTGTTGAAGGAGAATAGGCATCTGCATAATAAGCGGTATTATAACGTGTGTCTATCCCAATTTGGGTGAATAGAACTTTAGATACTATAAATTTGTAGTACGCCGAAATAAATGCTGACAAGTCGGGCAAGTGAACGAGTTCTTCATTCGAAGATTTTTGCCACAATACCCGCGTTCTAAAGTGCAGGTTTCTATAGTTAAAGTCTTTATCTAAATATGCCGATAACATAATTATTTCTTTATTTGTTTGTGTTGGGATTCCTAACGTATCGTTATAAATGTAATTGTTAAGTATGGCATATTTCCCCCCGATTTGAAGTTTGCGTTTTGCTGAAATAAATTTTCCTCCCGCAATCATTCTTTGCTCCATTTTTAAATCATTATCCCATTTCACATGGTTCGAATTAAACTTCGCTTGAAAAGGATCGGCAACCAAATTTTCGATTGCTCCATTAAAAACCAAGGCTGCCAATGAATCATCAAAAAAGGTGAATGGTTTTGCAATTTCCCCATTTAACTCAGTTTGCCCTGCATTTCTTCCCAAAAGATATAGCTTACCATCGAAATTCCATCTCCAAAATTTACCCGTTTGCCGAAATATTCCACCCCCTGTATAAAGATTAGAATACTTAATATTTTGACGATTAGACACCTCTTCATTAATCCCCGGAGTTGAACCCTGAACAAAATCATAACCTAAAAAAGCCCTTTTACCAAAACTAGCATTGCGATTAGTATTTTCATATTGTTTCAACTGAAACGTATTACTTAATATATTAAATCGGATGGAGTCTTTTATATAATCTTCACCATAATAACTGTTATCAAAAAACACACTATCATACTGCTCTTCCTCATTAAATTCTTGTTTGTGCCTTTGGTATTGTACAGAATACAAAACCCCAAGTATTGGTCTAAAAACTTCTGTGGAGTCATCTATTTCATCGTATTTACCAATTCGATATTCCGCATTGGTAAAAAAATAAGTACTGTTAAAAGCATTTTTGCTCGCATTCAAATTTACATTTAAGTACTCCGTATCTCCGGGGTCAAAAATTAAGCTGTCGTTTACTAATCCGCCATTTTCAGAATTTTTTATGGTATTTGAGACAAAACCGGAATAAATACTTAATTCCTCCTTGGTGTAACTCGAATATAGGGTAATAGCATTGTTTTTACTATCCTGATAGTTGTATTGTCCTTGTGATGTTGCTTGATCGAACCGAAATGTAAAATTTAAATAGGGAGATACATTTTGAGAATGAATTACATTGAATCGTGTTTCATTCTTTCGTGCTTTGTTTTCACTTTGACTAAAATCTAAACGAGTATATGGAGTTGTTGTATTGTAATAATCAATTTTTGCTGGTGTTAAAAGATAGGCTTCGCGCGATTTCAGAAAGAAAAAACCCATATCCGACTCACGTCCAAAGAAATCATTGTTCAAATATGGTGTTCCATAGTTTCCAACATACGTTGCAGTTAATACCTCTTTAAAAACCGGATGAAAAATATGAAAGTAATCCTGTAGAGTATCTAGCAACGTAGAGTCCTGAAATGCTCCAAAACCGGAAACATTCCACATCCCAATACTAGAAACGACCTCTTTCTTTTTAGTTTCCGTTTTCGGTTCCCTTTTATTTTCCATTTCAAATTCCCGTCCAGGCTGTGCATATGCAGCCACTGGAATTAAAACAGTTAGTAAAAGAACTATTGATATTTTTTTTGCTTTTAACATGTAATTACAACTTTGCAACACAAAACTAAAAAAAGCATTGAAGTGAAAGTGATATCTGTAAAAATTTTCACGATAATTAACAAGCATGGTAAAATAAAAAGCCCGTGCTCAAAAAGAACACGGGCTTAACTAAAGTTGGCAGCGAC
>CAYZBC010000487.1:0-3183 GCA_964476535.1 uncultured Maribellus sp. | reverse complement strand
CAACTATTATAAACCATTTTTAGAAATCAGAGAAACGTATAATTTGGATGTCTTTCGGTCGGAAGATGCAAAAATAGGATTTGTATTAGCTGAAATCGGGCAGAAAGAGGAAGCAGAAAAATTATTTGCGAATTTCAAGAAATATGCAGAGAACGATCAGTCCATCTACAAACACATTAATCTGGCCATGTATTATTCTCTAAAAAAGAAGCAAAAATTGGCCATTGAACACCAGAGATTATTTTCACAACAAGATAATTACCATTTTTGGATTCTGGTTTTTATGGAAATCGATCCACTGATTTACAATATTAAAAATTTTCCTGAATTCGAAAAGGTATTTAGTGAAATTGAAACCAAATTCTGGAAAAAACATAAACAAATGAAAACTTCTTTGGAAACAAAAGGATTAATTTAGATGAACTGGCTAAAAACAGAATCGGATAAAATCATCGTCTTCGTTGCCATCTTTCAACTTTAAATTCTTTCTCTACTGAAAAACCATCACTTTTAATCTGTAACTTAAAAGTACCTTGCTTAACCATTTTTTCCTCATCCACCATTAAATTCCAGGTTACAAAATTCAATCCTTTTTCACCTTTAATATCAATCTTTTTTACAGATGTATCATCAGAATTAATAATATTTATTGACACATTTTCATTTTTACTTAAATAGAAATAAGCATTCAATTCCCTGGCTGTTCTGCGATACCACTCATCTGGACGCATAGGCAATTGGCAATTATCAAAATCAAAAATTTCACATTTTGAATTTGAATTTACATTTGCAATCGATCTGACTAAGCGAACATCCAAAGCCCAAACACCACGACCGTGAGTTGCTATAACTGCAATATCGTCGCGTGGATGAACAACCAAATCGTGTACATAAGTTGTTGGCAATTCGCCCGGCAGGCTTTCCCAACTTCCTCCTTTGTTCAGCGAAACATAAACACCAAAATCGGTTCCTACGTATAAAATATTTTCATTTTTTGGATCTTCCCGAATAACATTCGCCGGTCCGCAAGGAATGTTAGCAGCAATAGAAATCCAGGTTTGTCCGTAATCTCCCGATTTCCAAACGTAAGCAGCAAAATCATCGTCACGTTTTCCATTCTGTGTCATATAAACCAGGCCTTCAGAAAAACGGGAGGCTTCCATTTGCGAAACCCATTTTCCGTAAGGCAATCCTTTGTTTATTTCTGCCCAGTTGGTGCCACTATTTTTTGTCATCCAAACCCGGCCATCATCGGTTCCGGCGTAAAGAACACCAAATTTTAAAGGCGACTCAGAAATAGTAAAAATGGTTTGGTAAGGAATATCTCCTTTTTTTGCTTCATCGTTGTAAGTTAAATCCGGACTTATTTTTTCCCAGGTTTCCCCTTCATTCATCGAGCGGTGAATAAATTGAGTTCCATGATAAATTATACCTGGATTATGAGGCGATAAAATAAAAGGTGCAAGCCACTGTCCACGCATTCGGTCAACTCCTTCGGAAGTTTCTGGCATAATATTTTCTTCATCGCCGGTTTTCATATTGGTTTTTGAAATCGTTCCATAAAAACCGGCAGAATAAACTTTGTCAGGATCATCGGGATCAACAGCGTGGTTACTCCCCTCTCCTCCCGGAGCACTTTCAAACTTAACCGCGGGAATATTATTTCTCCCAAAACTTAAATCAACCTCTCCACGGAAACTAAAATGATCTTGAATTGAACCATAAATTTTAAAAGGTTTGGCCATATCACAAGCAACATTGTAAAACTGAACCAGTGGTAAATTATCGTAAAAAGTGCGAAAGTTCTCGCCATCGTACGAGATTGCAACACCGCCGTCGTTTACATTAACCATGTAATTGGGATTTTTGGGGTCAATCCACAAACCATGATGATCCATGTGCATTCCACCCAGGGTGCGGTAAGTTTTGCCTCCGTCCACCGAAACATTTAAAAACAATCCCATTACATATATTTTATCTGGATTAATCGGATCAACTTGCATTTGCCCAAAAACCCAACCGTACGTTCCCGAAAGTTCTTCCATGTATGAATTTTGCTCGCTAACTTGAATCCAGTTTTCGCCTCCGTTATCCGAGCGATAAACTGTTGCACCCTTAATTCTTCCGCTACTCGGACGACCATAAGCATCTGTTGTTTCATTCAATTCATTATCCTCTTTTAATTTTTCGTAATTATCAACAAAAGCATAAATTACATCGGGCGACGCTTTGCAAAGGTCGATTCCAATTCGCCCCCGAAATTCTGGCGCGGGTAACCCTTTATTAATTTTTATCCAGTTTTTCCCTCCGTCGGTTGTTTTATAAATACTGGTTTCGGTATAATCCAATTCGGTTCTTGGATCGTTCCATTTTTTGCGAACACGCTGCCAGGTTGTAGCGTACATAATTTCCGGATTTTCGGGGTGCATCACCAAATCGTAAGCTCCGGTTTTATCGTCAACATACAATATCTTTTCCCAGCTTTTTCCACCATCAGTAGTTTTATACACACCCCGTTCTTCATCGTTTGTCCATTCATTTCCACCGGCAGCTACAAATACTACATCCGAATTTTTAGGGTGAACCAAAACGCGCGCAATAGTATTTGTATTCACCAAACCCAAATGTTCCCAGGTTTCACCGGCATCTTTCGAACGATAAATTCCGGCACCTGCATTCGAACTTCGAAAAATATTGGCTTCCCCGGTTCCTGCCCAGATTGTATTTTGATTTTGCGGATCAATCGCCAAATCTCCAATAGAAGCAGACATGGCATGTTCGAATATGGGCTCCCAGGTAATTCCTTCATTTTGAGTTTTCCATATTCCTCCGGTAGCACCTGCAATATAAATGGTATAATTATCTCCTTTGGGAGTTACAACTTCAACATCGGTCATTCGTCCGCTAACATTTGTGGGTCCAATAAATTGCCAGGGCAAATTTTTAAACAATGAGTTTTTCTTTAACCCAACATGCTGATTATACCAATCGACGCGCTGTTTCGCAGTAGTTTTCTGAACTGTTTTTTGCGAATATCCTGTAAAACTATTTCCTATAATAAAGACAAACAGGAAAGCAAAAACCCGGACTAAATTTTTTGAAACAACACGATTCATAATATTAAGTTTTTTGTAAAATTGATGATGAATTTAGATACTGCAATCTACTTATAAAAATCTAAAA
>CAYZBC010000486.1:0-3209 GCA_964476535.1 uncultured Maribellus sp. | reverse complement strand
GACGATTTGGATAGATGATATGTCACTTGGAAAACAAGAGACAAAGAAATCAATTTCGTTAACACCTCAAGCAGGAAAACCAGCCCCAATAGTTAAAGATGAAGAAGGTAACCTCATTAAGAACGGAGGTTTCGAGAATGATGTTGACAATAATGGGGTACCTGATGCCTGGATGACGAGGACGAAGAATTCTGCTCAAGCCACCTGGACAGATAAAGTTGCTCATTCTGGTCGTCACAGCGTTAAGATAGTATTAAATCATGGGCAAGGATTGATCTATTGGGGACAGTTTGGCATCCCGGTCATACCCGGTAAAAAAAAATATCGGGTTACTTTCTATGTTATGACTGAGAAATTTGGACAGGAATATATTGCCTATAGTGAATTTACCAAAAACGGTGGCTGCGCTGGCGGCCTGGGTGGTTATTTTGACCAGGGAGAGGGTAAAGGAAGCTGGCATAAGAAAAGTTTTGATTTTATCATGCCGGACCCAGCGGAAGCAGACAATATTTATTTAATATTACGGATGAAGAAGCCCGGAACTGTCTGGTATGATGATATTAAAATTGAGAGTCTTGCGGAAGAAGAGGTAAAAGAGGTAAAGGTTTTGCCCTTAGAGATAAAACTAAGTAGTCCTTATTTTCGTAATACTATTTATGCTAGTGAGACCTCTCCTAGAATAAAAGGTGAAATAATTTTTAATAAAGAACATTCTGCAGGAGAATGCATCATGCAGATTAAAAGTTTAAAGGGGAAGTTGTTTGTTGAGAAGCCCTTCCCCTGTAAGAATGGAGAAGAAAAAATAGTTTTTAATTTTCCTGCCAAAGCTCTACCAATAGGCAAATATGAGATAACAGCTAATTTTAAAGAACAAGAGTCTGAAAAAGTAATAACTACCTCTGTCCCTCTGTGTCGGTTTGGTCCTTCTCCCGGAGAGATTCGTATCAGAGAAGATAATGTTTTGCTTATCAATGGCACCCCTTTTTTCCCGATAGGTCTCTGGCATGGAGGGAACTTAGGAGAAATTGCTTCTGCTGGTTTCAATATAGCGAGATGTTCATCTCCACTTCATTCTATTCCCAGTGAGTTTAAGGCCAGCATGGCAAGGATGGACAAATACGGACTGAAAGGATTTGATCAGATACATGGTTGCAGAGATTACAATAAAGATAAAGAGGTACTGGCAAAACATGTACAAAAAATAAAAAGTGGCGCAAATAATGCTAAGGGGAGCACAACAATGCTTGGCTGGGTGGCTGATGAGACGGTCTGGGGTGGAGTTTCTCCTGAATATGCAAAAGGCATTTATCAAGCAATTGTTGAGAATTACCTTTATCAACTAAATTGGACTAATCATGCTCCAAGGAATAGTATCAAGGATTTAGCCACTTGGAATCAATATGTTGATATTGCTGGCTGTGATATATACCCTGTTGCAATGCCACGTCACTCTGATTTGCCGAACCATACTATCAGCGTTGTTGGTGATGAAGTAAAAAAACAGTATAAGACGGTTTATGGAAGAAAGCCTGTATGGATGATCCTTGATGCATATAATAAGGGCGATGGACCTCTTCCCACATGGCAACAGACAAGATTTATGGCATATGACGCTATTATAAATGGGGCAAAAGGCTTGTGGTGGTATGGTACTGCTAGAGTACCTAAACCTTCTCCTTTTTGGTCAAGCTTAAAACGAATAGCTGGGGAACTCAGGGATATTTCTACTGTTCTGGTAGCTCCTGATGTAAAGAATGATTTAAGGATAGACTCTACAGAACCAGACCAGATAAGATATCTTCTTAAAAAGCACAAAAAGAATATATATCTTTTTGTGGAAAATCGCTCTAATAAAGAGCTATTTGTAAATATCAAGAATATTTCTATTAAAAGCAAAAACCTCAAAGTAGTTTTTGAGGATAGAAAGATATCTTTGAAAGAAGGTAAACTAAGTGACACTTTTGTTCCTTATGATATACACATATATACAGATGCGAAAACTTTGTCCAAGCCTCTTGTTCCCACTACCCCAGCTGCTCTTGCATATGCCAAGGAGGCAAAGAAACTGGAAGTGCTTATAAAAAGGGGGTTAGTCACCAGAGATTGGGAAGCAGAGTGGATTTGGTATCCAGGGTATCTCACAACAACAAATCTATCAATATATGCTCGTAAAGTCTTATTTTTAGATTCTAAACCGAAAGAGACATGGCTTCAAATTGCGGCTGATGATTCATATGTTCTCTATATTAACGGGAACCTTATTGCAAAAGCAGGTGGATGGCAGGCAGGGCAGGCTTATGAAATTACCAACCAATTAAAATCAGGTAAAAATGTTATTGCTGTGGAAGGTATAAATGGGATAGGTGTTGCCGGCATTGTCCTGCAGGCAGTGATAGAAACAGAAAAAGGTAAGCTCCTTCTAACTACCGATTCTTCATGGAAGGTGTCTTTTAAAGCTGATAAAGACTGGTTAGAAACTTCTTTTAATGATTCAGGATGGAAAGATGCATATACTATAGGAAAACCACCGGTCAAACCATGGAGAAAGATTGGGGTTTATATGGGGAAAACATTAGAATGATCAGATGATAACAAATATCGCACTTCAACTTTTTGGCCAAAAACTTATTAAGTTTTCTGTTCAAAATAGATTTAGGATATTTCGAAATGAATATATCTACAATAGTAACAATAACTGACTGGGCATTTCTATGGGGAACATGGGGTCAGCCAGGAGTGAGACGAATTATTGATAAATGTGCGAATGCCGGAATGAAGAAGATTTATTGGAGAACTTTTGATGGTGGCAAGGCAGACTATCCAAGTAAAATTGCACAGCCTAAGAAGGGATGGGATTATGACTTTTTTGATGAAGATGCACGTAATTTTTTTGAAAAATATAGTAAAGGTCGTAATAAGGTTTTTAAATCTGATTTTGGTGTATGTGACTTCACAACATGGGATGCATTGGCTGATGCAATTAACTATGCCCATAAAAGGGGGATAAAGATATACGCGTGGTTTCAGACAAATGAAGAAGACCATGGATCAGGGGCTATAAGCAAATTCGCAAGAGAACATCCAGACTGCCTTGAGAAGGATATAAGGGGCAAAATACGCAGAATTCCTTGTTTTGCCTGTCCAGAAACTGTAAGTTATAAGCTTTCTCTTATAGACGAGTTTCTTGAAAGAGGTGTTGATGGAATACA
>CAYZBC010000485.1:1887-3258 GCA_964476535.1 uncultured Maribellus sp. | reverse complement strand
ATTCAATGCAAAATCACATCTATTTTAGACCCGTTTTTTAAAAGCAATTTCCCTGGGGTACACCCACCGGTTGGGTTTGTTATGCCCTTGCAAAAGTAGATGATTTCCAGGCTCGTAAGCTTGCAAGTGAGTACGTGAAAGATTTAAGAATGAATGATTACCGGAAAGGTGGAGAATTTGATGCTCCAGTCGAATGTTTTCATCCATCAGGGAATAGGCAAAATCCGGTTTATCTGACTACGGTTTCTTGTCCTTATGCTGTATTTAAATCGATGAAGAAATAATTTTCGCTATGACTATCTAATATCAGGCAACTTTTAAAAACGAATAATTTAAAATACTTACAACAATGCAAAAAAACATTTTTCTCATTCAATTACTTGTCCTTATCTTCTTCCTGCCTGCGATTTCTTTTGCACAAAACAACCCAAAATGGGATGACACAAAAAACAAAGATTGGCCTCTGCAATTCCAGGTTGCCGATATTCCATCAACCGTTGACAATAAAATTCAAAAAGCCTACTTTTAATTTTCAAAAGCAGATACGCCTAAACCTCTAATTATCAGCCTGCATACCTGGAGTGGCGGTTATACTCAAAAAGATCCCCTGGTAGCTCAAATACTGGAGAAAGACTGGAATTTCATCCATCCCCATTTCAGGGGAAGGAACAATACGCCGGAAGCTTGCGGTAGCTCCTTGGTAGCGCCCGATATTGATGATGCCATTTCATATGCCATAAAAAATGCAAATGTCGATTTAAATAATATCCATATTGTTGGAGTTAGTGGCGGTGGTTATGCAACAATGCTTGCGTATATGAAAACGAAACACAAAGTTCGTACGTTTTCAAGTTGGGTTGGCATTTCCGATGTGAAAAAATGGTACTATGAATCGTTGGGGCGTGGAAACCGATATGCCAAAGATATCGCTTTGGCAACAACCGGCGATACACTTTCGATTGATGTTGACGAAGCTATTTCCAGGTCGCCAATTTTTATGGAGACGCCAGTTCAGGAAAGGGCTAATAGCAAACTGTTTTTATATTGTGGAATTCACGATGGATACGACGGTTCTGTCCCAATCTCACAAACCATCGATTTTTATAACAAACTGGTTTCTGATACCGACCATAAAAGCCTAAAATCAAAAGTGTCGCCCGAAATACGCGAAGTCATGCTTCGGCAACAAAATCTGAATGGAGTTGTTACTGGGAAAAAAGTAGGAGGCAGGGATATTATTTATCAAAATTCATTGCAGGATAAAATATATCTGACCGTTTTTGAAGGCAGGCATGAGATGATCGTTGATGCTGGCCTAAGCCATATCCCATCAAAAAGTATATTGGCAATAGGTGATTCCAACGGAGCTTT
>CAYZBC010000485.1:0-1787 GCA_964476535.1 uncultured Maribellus sp. | reverse complement strand
AAGGAGTTTGAAAAAGTTGCAAAAAAAACAGGCGTTGAATTTATTGATATCCATTCGCCCCTAGAAAAAGCTTTTGAAAACCTAACGGATGATGAAATTCATTTAAGCGAAGAGGGGCAAATAATTATTGCAAAAATTATAAATGAAAGGTTGGACTAATTTAATTGAATACAATATCTCGACGTAACAATAAGTGATAATACATAATAAGAATATTACAGTTCTACTTTTATGCCTGATTATAGCAGTTTCAGGTTGTAATCAAAAAAAGGAACAAGATACCAACCGTCTGATTTACAATTCCGATGGTTCGAATGTATTATGGAATTCATTATTCCCCGGGAAGTTGTTAACTGAAGAGGATGTAAAGGTGTATGTCGATTCAGTTGCAAATACACAGGTAACCACTTTTATGATGTGCAGTGGAAGCGATTTTTTTTATTACTGCTCGAAATATGGCAGGCCTTATGGCGATGACCTGAACGGGACACTGGATTATGGATGTGATACGGCAACCAATAATAAAATGGTAAAAGCGTACAGAAACCTCCTGAATTTAGAAAAAGAGGGGACTGATATTATCGATGCATCTCTCCGCAGGGCCAAAAAAAAAGGCATGGAAGCTTTTATTAGTTACCGAATGAACGACATTCATTTTAACGATACTTCCCTCCGTTGTCCGGTTGTATATACCAATTTTTTGGAAGGCACATCCCGAATATTGGTTAAACGAAAATGTTGGATGGCATAGTAGGGGTGCCCTCGATTTTTCGAATAAGGAGGTAAGGGAGCACAAACTAAATATTATTACCGAGCAACTTAAAAGGTATGAAATGATTGATGGTTATGAACTGGATTTCATGCGTTTTATCGTTTATTTTAAAAGCACCGAAGGAGAACAAAATGCCCCGTTAATGACAGAACTGGTAAAAGCTGTGAAGGCAAAGGTGAATGAATTATCTGAAAAGCATGGCAAAAAAATTCTTTTATCGACACGCATTCCAACCAATCTTGATTTCTGTTTAAAGAAAGGATTGGATGTAAAAGAATGGTTACGATTGGGATTATTGGACTTTGTAACAATTAGCATTCATTTTACCGGAAACCCAGTTTTGCCTGTTGCCAAATTTAAAAAAGAACTGAATGAACCTGTTATTCCGGTTTACGCAGGGCTTGAAAATGGTGGACACAACCCCAGGGAACCTTATTCACACGGGATGTACTGCGCGATGGCATCGCATAATTTAGCCCAGAGTGTCGATGGCAATTACCTGTTTAACTATTTTTTTAGTGAGTACCAGATAAAATATGATGGGCAGCTGCACCTGGAGGATGGCGCTTATTCATGCCGGGTGATTATGCCGGATTTATTGCATGAATTGGGATCGTTGGAAGCTTACGGAAACGCAATAAAATATATTGTATGGATAATGGGACTTCGGCTTTTCATGGTTTCAATCCAAAAACACAATTGCCGCTTGAAGTGTTGTCAGACTCACTTTCGTCGGCAACAATTTTTATCGGCGATAACCCGGAAAACGATGTTCCTGAAGAGGCGGTTTTATTCCTTCGTACCGATAAACCTGCACAGTTTAAAATAAAAGTAAATGGAGAACAGGTTGATGTACAAAAACCTGAATATGTCGATTTATACGACCGAGCCAAAAATCTCAAAAATGGCCAAAAGGTTTATGCTTTTATAATTCCCGTTACTTGCCTGAAAAAAGGAAGTAACGAGTTAAGCCTGAATTCTGAGAATTCTGAAACCGTTACAATTAAACGACTGG
>CAYZBC010000484.1:0-3258 GCA_964476535.1 uncultured Maribellus sp. | reverse complement strand
GAATAATTGCTTATTTTCAACTATACCACACGAACGTCATTCCGTAAAATTTTGGGAAATTATATACGGAATCTATGGCAAAATATCTAGACATTAACATCTGATTTTTGTTTTTGCAAGAATGAAAATATTTGTTTTTTTTTACATCAAAACGGATTAACAATCTAGTAGTATCCCCTCTAGCAACACCGTTTTGTGTTTATCTGATTCCGGTTTTAGATTTGCCCCCATGCGAAAAAATCAAAAATACAGCAAAGAAGAGATGTATCTTGCCATCGAGATGTGACAGGAAAGTGGGTTAAGCCTTTCTAAGCTGAACAAGAAAATGACTTCATCCAACAACAGACCATTTTCTATATAATAAATCAAAAATTTTCATAAATTATTGCATTCATGGCTTGGTACACTTCTGTACCAATAATCTACACATCGCTATTGTCAAGCCTGCCCATTCAGTACGTTATACTGTATAAAAAGATTCAACCCAATAAAAATAAAACAATAGTCATCCCCAATGAACTGAATGAGTCGTTTCAAAGCATTCCTCTGCTTAAAAACAACTACAAATACTTTAATCCGGAAAAACAACACGAATTTGCAGACTACATATCTAAAGCAAAAAGTGCGGAAACAGACCAAAGTCGTTTACAAAAAATAATTCCTCTTATTTTAAAAAACATTGGATTGAATGATAAATACCGAAAATGATTTTTTGGTTCATGAATTAGTTTTATTTTCACAACAATTTAAACGATTAAAAAAATGAAAATAAATCTCACTTTTATATTTATCCTGTCAATTCTATTTTCATTTGGAAATGCGCAA
Organism: uncultured Maribellus sp.; assembly: GCA_964476535.1. Classification (GTDB taxonomy): domain Bacteria; phylum Bacteroidota; class Bacteroidia; order Bacteroidales; family Prolixibacteraceae; genus Draconibacterium. The sequence goes on along the minus strand of CAYZBC010000484.1, from coordinate 2,433 downwards.
GAAAACAGAGAACAATTACCTTTGAAATTCGACCTAAAAAAAGCAGAATACCTTTATCATTTTGCTTTCGAATGTATTGATCAGGAATATCCGAATAAATTAAATCAGGTATTGGGAGACGACAGTTACCTTGCTCCTCCCCGCGTTCTGCATCCGTCATTTTACGGTTGTTTCGACTGGCATTCATCGGTTCACGGACACTGGACTTTGGTTACTATTTTAAAAGAATTTCCCGATTTTCAATATAAAAATGAGATTATTGAAAAATTAAAAAAGAACATTACGAAGGAAAACATTCAAAAAGAAATTGAATACTTCGATGACACCCACAACAAAACCTACGAGCGCACATACGGCTGGGCCTGGCTGTTAAAACTAGATGAAGCTTTGCGTGAGTGGAATCATCCGGAAGCAGAATTATTACATCAAAATTTACTTCCATTGGTTGAACTTATATCTGTACAATTCACTGAATTTTTAGACAAACTAATTTATCCAATCCGAATTGGAGAGCACAACAATATTGCATTTGGAATGTCGTTTGCTTACGATTACGCGAAAAAATTCGATTCCGTTTTAGCCAATAAAATTGAAGAAAAGGCCAGAGAATATTATTCAACAGATTGCAATTGCCCGCTTACCTGGGAACCCGGAGGTTTTGATTTTCTTTCGCCATGTTTGCAGGAAGCATCAATTATGCAAAAAATTTTAATGAAAGATGAATTCAAAAAATGGATGAAAAAATTTCTACCTAAATTCGAAAAGAATCCAAAAAAATTCATGGAGGTGGCGGTGGTAACCGATCGCAGCGATGGCAAACTGGCACATTTAGACGGTTTGAATTTCAGCCGTGCCTGGTGTTTATTCGAAATGGGAGTAGCCCTGAAAAATGAGAAAATGATTGAATTTGCCATTGAACATTTCAATTATAGTTACGACAAAATGGATTCGGGAGAATATGCCGGAGCACACTGGCTGGCATCGTTTGCTACTTTTGCACTTGTAAAAAATAAACATGAATGAAATTTATCTTTTCACTATTTGTTCTACTTTCCAGCTGTAACCTTTTCGCCCAGAATCATCACGAAAGATTTGAGAACATGGATGTTATGCATTATATGTTCGAAATACATTTAAACGACTCAACAAACCGAATCGAAGGCAATGCAATGCTTTTGATTAATTTTTTAAAACCAGTTCAAAGTTTCACCCTCGATTTAGTTGGAATAGATTCTACAAATATGGGGATGATAGTGGAATCGGTTAAAGTAGGCAGCTTTTATAGAAATTTCACGCATTCAAACAACCTACTTAAAATTGAAATCCCCGGTTTTGATACAACCGGAACAGTTAAGTTCATTGAATGCAATATAAAATATTCAGGAATTCCGGCTGATGGTTTGGTAATTTCTAAAAACAAATATGGCGACCGTACTTTTTTTGGTGATAACTGGCCTGATCGTGCGAAACATTGGCTGCCAACGGTTGACCATCCTTCCGATAAATCAACATTACATTTTGTTGTTTATGCACCTTCACATTACCAAGTTATCTCGAATGGCACCTTAGTAGAAGTATCAAATCTGGAAAACGGATTAAAAAAAACAGTTTGGAATGAAAATGTTCCCATCTCAACAAAACTAATGGTTATTGGCGTTGCAGATTTTGTAGTAGGAAATAAAGAAACATTTAACAACATTCCAGTAAGTTTCTGGGAATTCCCTCAAAACAAAAAGAAAGGATTTGACAATTATAAATTTGGGGCAAAAGCATTAAAATATTTTTCTGAACTAATTGGACCTTACTCCTACGAAAAACTGGCCCATGTTCAATCCAAGATCCGTTATGGCGGGATGGAAAACGCCAGCTGTATATTTTATCATGAGAACACAAATTTTAGCGACCAGAGTCAAGAAAGATTGTTTACACATGAAACGGCACATCAATGGTTTGGCAATTCTGTTACCGAGCAAAACTGGCACCACATTTGGTTAAGCGAAGGATTTGCAACGTACTTAACGTATGTATACAATCAGAATTTTTTAGGTGAAAAACATTTCCGAAATGGATTAATAAACGACAGAAAACGTGTGATAAATTATGCCACGCGAAATTTTGCGCCCATTATTGACACAACAATTACTGAATACATTGGACTACTCAATGCCAACTCGTATCAAAAAGCAAGTTGGTTTTTGCACATGTTGCGTGACAAGGTTGGCGATTCAATTTTCTTTGCAGGATTGCAAAAATATTATCATGATTTTCAAAACTCAACCGCACTTACTAAAGATTTTCAAAAAGTTATGGAACGCGTTTCAGAACAAGAACTTGATTTGTTTTTTTATCAGTGGCTTTGGCAACCCGGATTTCCATAGTTAGAAGTTGATTGGGAGCAAACATCGAACAAAAAACTAAAGCTAAAAATAAGTC
>CAYZBC010000483.1:0-3261 GCA_964476535.1 uncultured Maribellus sp. | reverse complement strand
CTTTTTTGTTGTTGAAGTTCGGGACTGTCTTCTGAAAAACCTTTTGGAATGTTTGGCGAATATTCTTTATTGTCTGATAATGAATAGGAAATGCTGTTTTGTAATGGAAAAAAATGGTTGTACTCAACAATTGTAGAGAGCGTAATGTTTTTCCAAATGCGCTGTGAGATATTAAATTTTAAAAATTCTGTTTCGTACAGTTTCATGTAATTTTTAGCAAAAAACCACGAACTAAAGGAATTTAAAGCAGGTTGAATACCCAATTTTGCAGGTTTAAAATCGCGGCTTTCTCTCCCTAATGCAAAACCAAAATTGTTACCGCTACCAAGTATTTCTCTGAACTGGCTACTAACCGACCCAAAAACGTTTTTTCGGTTAAAAGCGTAACCAATTTCAGAGGTAACAAAAATGTATTTTGCTGAATCTGGATTTAATCGTAACTCAATTTTTTGTTTGTATTTATAACCATCAACCGCATTAAAATCAAAATTCTCTGGCGAAATTAATCCATCGTAATCCAAACGAATTAACGAATCTTTGCACAAATCGTGATGTCCTGTTATGATTTTCGAAAATAGCTGTTTCTCCTTTTTATCTTTGCTTATCGAATCGGTTTCTATTGTTACCAAAGCAGTGATGGAATCTGCCAGTTGGTAACTTTTTAATTCCATGGGCGTTAGCGGAATTGCCCGAATCGTATCCCATGAAATGTTATTGTTTAACGAATCTTTCTTGTCTTCAATATTGTAAGCGTTGTAATTGGGAGCAGCAATTGTTGAATCTTTGTATTGTTCTTTCAATATTTTGCGGTTTAGCCGCGCGACCTTTTTTACATCGGTATTCGTTATTTCTTCTTTGGCTGAAATTTGTTCAACTTCCTTAAAAAGAGCATTCTCTTTTTTACTTTTTTTTCTAATTGAAGTGGTGTCGGGTAGGTTGGTTTCAGCGATTAATTCAATCTGTTCTTTCGATAAATAATTATCTACAATAGAGTCGTATTTTACGGAAGCGCCGTAATAAAAAAATGCTTTTAAACCCAACATAGACAAATTTCCGTCGATATGGTGAGAAACAGGGAGCCAGTTTTCATTTCCCAGATTTTCGTATTGCTGTTTTATCCTGTATTTAAAAACTTCCATTTGGGCATTAAAATCGATGCTGTAAATACACCACAATTTGTCAACGATATAAATGTAACCTTCAACCAATTCGTCGCTTTTACGTTTGGGAACAACCTTAATTTTGAAAACATCAAAATCTCCAACCGAAATAAAACCTTCGTACCGGAACTTGTAATGTTTTAAAGCCAATGACGATAGTGGAGAAACTACCTGGTTGGGGCGTTCTTCGTAAAAGCTGGTAGTCATTAATCCCATTACCGGTGGCTCGTCGAAACCTACCAGCGAGCTCTTTTTACTAATTACTTTCTGGTCGTATTTGTTGGGATAATCGAATGTAATTTTATTCTGCGATTCAATAACATATGTAACATTTTCTATAAACACATCCTTTAGTTTTTTATCATTAATTTGTACTTTATTTTGGTACAATCGAGGGATATTTGTGAAGGTAAAATTACTTTTTATGTATAAATCGGCTTCGTAATGTTTTATTTTTTCCCGGTAAAAATGAGCTTTTGTAATAGCCTTCCGAATAATGTAATAAGCAGGATCCTCTTTTCCCGGAAATACTTTTACCTCTTTAATTTCAAACTCCTGAGTCTGCAGAACTACATTTAAATTTATGCTGTCTGTGTTTATTTGAATTTCTTTTTCAATTTGAATATATCCCAGCGAGCGGATGCGTAAGTGATAAATACCTTCTGTTAACTGAATGTTGAAATTTCCATCGGAATTGGAAATTGTTCCCTCTTTTGTTTCTTGAACAAAGATTGTGGCATACGGAACCGGATCATTTTTTTCGTTTGTGATTTTACCTGAAACGGTTTGCGCATTTGATTGAAAAGATAATCCAAGGGCAAATATTGCAATAGCAAATGCCATTATTTTTCGAAAATCCATAAATCGATTTGTTTTCTTATTTGATGTATATTTCAAAAATAAGAGAAAATAATTATTTCCAGTTTAGTAAAGATTTTGATCTGAGATTGGTATTAGTTGTTCTTAAGTTTATTCGGTAATAAAAATGCAATCCCCATCAGAATAAGTGCGATAGGACCGGCAATTACAAGTGCTGGCAAATTAGTAATCAATGCTGAATATTTTTCGGGATTGGTTTCGACAAGGCTAACCGCTCCACCTGCAATTTTGCTAAAAAGTGCAGTGTCTTTTATGGCTCCAAAAATCAACATATAAATCAATGCTCCGAGAAGTCCGCCTGCGATGAAAAGAAAGGCATCTTTTCTTCCACGGCCGGCAGCAACAATACAAGTGCCGGGGCAGTAACCGCCAATAGCAAAACCAATTCCAAGGATTCCACCACCAATTATTACACCGATATATGATGCTTTTATACTAAAATGGCCGGCATCGATTACATTTAATGCGAGTAATATAAAAAGGAGTAAACTGCTAAATCCAATGGCAAACAAAATCACTTTCATTAAATGAAAATCTTTCAAGCGGAGCATGTTAATTATTTTTTGAGGATTGGAAGCCTTTGCCCGATCCAAAGCAAAACCAAATGCAGTTCCCAATATTATTGCGAGTATAATATTCATGATTAATGTTTTTTAGATTTGAAAAAAAGAATGGCAACGGGAATAGCTGTGGCAAAAGCACCGGCGGCAAATAAGTATCCGCTTATGGAGGTTTGCATCATGCCGCTCATCATATGTCCGCTGGTACATCCTCCAGCCAAACGGGCACCAAACAGTGCGAGAAATCCACCAATAAATGCACCTAGGTATCGTTTGTTGGCTGTAAATCCAAACCGCTCTCTCCAAACGGCGGGGCTCTTTTTATCGATGTCCGCGATTTTCTTTTTTGAAAACAATCCTGATAAAAAACCTCCCAACAACATACTCAACGCAAAAATAAACCCGTAATTAAGTGGGTTTGCAATATCCTTTGCATATTTACCGCCACTTTTATTTAAATAGGCATTTGTACTTGTGTAAACCTGCTCTGAATCCTTATTCTGATCGATTAATCTAGGGTAGAAAAGATTCCAAACAATACCATCAGCAACTACAAATTGTGTAGAAACCCCAACGGGTTTAACCAACCAAACAGCAACAAGGAAAACTGCTCCAAGTAGCAGTCCTCCACGAAGCCAACTAAATTTATCATTCATTACTTA
>CAYZBC010000482.1:0-3291 GCA_964476535.1 uncultured Maribellus sp. | reverse complement strand
AGGCAAGTTGATTTTACGACATCGGAATAAGAATAACCGGCTGCTTCTAAAATTGATCCAATATTCTTCATTACTTGTAAAGTTTGTTCTTTTATTCCTCCCTCTACAACTTTCATCGTTACAGGATTTAAAGGCACTTGCCCAGAAATATATAAAGTTCCGTTTGCCTCCACTGCCTGACTATAAGGTCCAATTGATTGAGGAGCATTTATTGTTGAAATAATTTTTTTCATCTCATTAATATTGTTGGTTTTTAAATGTATTTATCTCACTCTATCGTTTATTTTAAATGTGTTCAATAGAATTCGCAAGCTCATTTCGATGTAACTCCCTTTTTAATGATGTTTGTTTGCGAAGCATATCTACATGGTCGTTTCATAATATATTGGTTTAAAAATTGTCATAATGACTCTGTTGTTTTTGAAGCTTTAAATCTTTCAACATCGATGATTTTGCATTAATAGTAAAACTATAACTTTTCATATAACCAAATGGCACAAAGTTGAACGACATTCCCCAACAATGCAAGTCGCGATTTACATTAAATGTTGTAAACGAGAACTCCTTCGCCATAATATCGAAATTGGTATTCATACTCATACGCCACTTTTCTGTTAAATTAACATTACCTCTAAAACCTAAAGTTTGAGTTACCCTTCCATTTGGAGCAGAGCTTGTGGCTCCTGAATAGTTTATGCTGTAATCAAATCCAAAATCCCACGGAATATTGAAGTCGATATAATCATCATACGATCCTTCTAACAGATTTTCCTCTTCAACCAACTCTTTGTTTTTATCCGCTTCTTTCTCCCCTTTTTTCGATTTAAAACTCATCCCAAAAGACATATTTGCACTAGTTAGCCTACCCAATTTACTTATTCCTTTTCTTTCGTTCCATACGAATTTATTTATTTTACGATAGTTTTCGTCCAAATCATACGGATCAAGAATTCCCCCCATATTTATACTAACTCCCGCAATTGTTGTGCGAGCTCTCACACTTATGGGAGCAAGGTTTAAAGAATCTGCAATTAAATTATATGACGAAGCGAAGCTTAAATTATCAATAATTTTTACCTTTTTATATTTTTGCTCTGCATCAGTTTTAGTTGTATCTTTTGTGTCTAAAACTTTCATCTCCAAGTTATTATTCAACGATAAACTAATTGCTCCAGAGGCGCCCCTTCCCGGCGATCCTCCATAAATTCCACCAGCATTCACATCGTAATATCCAATTGTACCTGTTGAATCTATTTGAGTAGGTTGCCAATATTCAAACTTAGGGTCTCCAAAATCTGGTCGGTAACTAAAACTAGCTGATGGAGTTAATTTATGCCGAATACCTTTTATTTTTGAATCGGGATTTAACGGCAAATACATACCATAAATATTGGTAGAAGTGCTTAAACTGTACGAATAATCGTAAACCCGGTTTAATCCTGTTACAGTATCTATTTTAACATGACTGTCATTGCCATATGTATCCTGAAAAACTTCATCTGCATGATAAGTATAATTATACTTTTTAAAATACCATTTCTCGTTGTAACCAATACTTGGGCTAACATTTATAAATTTCATTAAATTAAAACTGGGAAACGCAATAGGAATATTGTGCTTTATTCCATTTTTCCAGTCGTCAGCGAACGACTGATCCAAAATCTCATACTCTTTTGCGGTAATGCTGTTTTTTAAATTACCGGTATAACTTATGCCAAATTTTTCGTAAAACTTAACCGACCCACTTCTATTTTTCTTCCTAAATGGGTAAATTTTAGCCATACTAAAAGTCATTTCAGGCAACGACAAAGTAAGTGTTGTGTCGCTGGAATTTTGCGAATGCCGAAAATTTGCTGATACATTAAAAGGAGTATTTTCAAACTTTCGGGTGTAAGAAATACTTGATGACTTTTGGGTTCTTAAATAGTTACTTGCCGACAATGAGTTTTGTTTATCGTAACCACTGGTTGAAAAATTCACACTGGCAGAGAATGTTTGGTTGGGATTTGCTTTTGCATCTTGACTATGCGACCAGGTAACCTGAAACTGGGGCGAACGGGAATAAGTATCCAGGCCCTGTTCTCCATAAATGTTCAAGGCATATTTAAAATCGAAAGCTCCGCTAAATTTATAACGTTTGCGATAATTGGTATGCAGTTTTGTTCCCCACGAACCTCTTGAATAAATATCTCCGCGAACAGCTAAATCGAAATATTCGCTAGCTGCCAAATAATAACCTCCATCGCGTAAAAAAAATCCACGATTTGTTTCTTCGCCATAAGTTGGCACTAAAATACCGGAAGAATAAGTTGGCGAACTTGGAAAGTAACCAAAAGGAATAAAAGGAAAATAGATTGGAAAATCTTCCAAAACCATATATGCCCGACCAGTGATAATTTTGTTGCCCGAAATTACCTTCGCCTTCGATAAATGCAAATAAAAATGAGGATGTTCGGCATCGCAAGTAGTATATTTCGCATCTTCAGTAATAAAAACATCTTTCCCTATTTTTTTTGTTCTTTCACTTAATATTCGTCCTTCTCCCTGCTCAGAAACAACATTGGTTATAAAAGCCTTTTCAGTTGTGAAATTATACCGCATAGTTTCTGAATCATATGTCTCCGAGCCCTGATTAAACACTGGTTTTTGCACCAAAGTCTCAGTTGAATCTAATATTCCTTCGGCATAAATTTCTTTGGTTTGTAAATCCAATTCAATATAATAAGCCTTTAATTCAATATCTTGATAGGTAACAGTTGCATTATTATAGAGAAAAACTTTTTGCCCGTCGAACGATAAAATTATTGAATCTTCAGCGTTATATACAATGGGAGCTTCGATAAAAGGTTTTGCTGAAGAGTCAAGGACCAGTGTATCTTCCTGTATGAAATCAGTAATTATTGTATCTGATGGAATTAACTCATCACGAATTTCTGGCAAAGGTTTTTCATCAAAAATGTTAATGATTTTCTTTGTTTCCTGACTAAATAATAGAAGAGGAACAACAACCAAAAAATATGTAATTAATATCTTGTACAAACTGCTTTCTGTATTATGTTTTGTAATATGGCTCGACAAAAATAAAAATAAGGGCTATACTATTACGCTAATAAATGATAAAATATTTTAATATTTCTATTTTTGTTATAGAATTGAAGAACATTATGAATATGACACATTTTAAATTGCTATTCATTATATTTCTTACCCTGATTTTTTCTGAAGAATCAAAAGGAAATATAATATACCCCAGAAATTAGACAACAAGTTAAATGATAATTTTTAATAAAC
>CAYZBC010000481.1:0-3299 GCA_964476535.1 uncultured Maribellus sp. | reverse complement strand
TACGGTTCTGTGAGAGGCTTAGGGTGAAACTCCCTTTGCCTACTCGACGCCAAACCGTTAATAACAAAAAAGACATTCGAACATACTGTGACAATATGAAAAGGTGGAAAACGATAAGTGGTCATGAAATAATCCAGATTAAAACAGAAGCGTAACATCGCAAATTTGGCTAATTAAAAACTTGACAGGACGGTGTTTCAAAATTCCTTATGTTTTATGTCGCCACAAATGTATGCAAGGAAAGACCGTACAAGAAAAAACACATTTATGACATCATCAAACTTTTCTCAAACCAAAACGACTAAAAAGTATGGCCGCTAAAAATTTACGGGGAAGTAGGGTTTGATAAAGCATAAGTTAAATCATATATAATGAATAATTTAGAAGTATTAAAACAAGAAGTATTATCCTGTTCGAAATGTCCATTACATCAAACAAGAAACAATGTTGTATTTGGTAATGGTAACCCTAATGCTGAGATAATGCTAATCGCAGAGGCTCCCGGATTTTATGAAGATAAAAGCGGAATAGTATTCCAAGGGAAATCAGGTGAACTTTTGGACAAAATATTGGCTGCAAGCGGTTTTAACAGAAATGAGCATATTTATATCAGCAATATTGTGAAATGTCGTCCACCAAATAATAGAGAACCAAATGATACTGAAAAAACAGCATGTCTTCCATATTTATATCAACAAATAGAGATAATAGACCCCAAAATTATTATACTCTTAGGAGCAACAGCATTAAAAGGCTTGATTAATCCATACGCCAAAATTACCCAAATAAGAGGACAATGGATTGACTGGAAAGACCGATTGGTAATGCCTACCTATCATCCTTCTGCATTGTTGCGTAATCAGAATTTAAAACGTCCTGTTTGGGAAGACTTTAAGAATGTAGTTGCTAAATATCGTGAATTGGTAAATTCTGAGCATTATTCAGCTCATTGCTAAATGTCTAATGTTTAGTGTTTTATTGATTATTCCCTGATAGAAAAAACTAAGATTAAAATTTTATTGCCAATGAGGTTTCGAAAAATCAGTCCTATGGTTTTTATATGGAATTCAGGTTATTAGACCCGAAAAAGTAGGAAAAATATACAGCACTTCAGAAAAAGAATTGGAAATTTTAGGATTGGAATATTTAAAGAAAAGGATCAAACATAAAAACTAAATGCCTATAAATAGAATGTCGATTAACGAATGATGATTCATGATTTAAAAGAGAAACTTCTAACTCCCAAATCGTTAAGCGGTGTTCAATATTTAAAACCGAATTTATACTATTCTTCTAAAAAATTGCACGCACCAAAACGATTCCTAAATAAACCGCAAGAATTCCAAAAAACAGACTTCCGCCAATATTCCAAAACAGTTGTCCGAATGAATTTTCTTTCAGCATTGTGAGGTTGTTGTAAGCAAACGACGAAAAGGTTGTAAACCCACCACAAATGCCAACAGCAAGAAACATTCGCCACTCTGAATTCATAAAATTGCCTTTTTCCGCCAAAGCGAAAACCATTCCTATAATAAAGCTTCCGGCGATATTCGCAACAAACGTCCCCCATGGGAAAGTAGTTGCCAATCCTTTTTCAACGAAAACCTGAATGAGGTAACGCATTACACTTCCTATAAATCCGCCAGTTCCAACAATCAAAATGTTCCGAAGCATTCTTTAGTAGTATTTAGAATAGTAGAATTGAAAAGTGAGACGAGAAAAATTATACTTAAATTAATCGGTTCACATTCAAATATAACTAATCAATCTATTATTTTTAAGCATTCAAAAGTAATAAAAATGGGAGTACGATTTTTTACATCATTAATATTTGTTCTGATTTGTTATTGTGGTTTCACTCAGCAACGATTTGAAACTTCGGTGGAACAGCTTCTTTTGCAACCCGAATATAAAAATGCTTCGGTTGGAATTCATATTCAGGATTTAGAGTCGGGCGAAACACTTTATGGCTTGAATCCTCAGAAACTGTTGATTCCTGCATCCACAATGAAATTGATAACTTCGGCGACTGCATTGGAATTATTAGGTGCTGAATACCGCTTTGAAACCAAACTGGGATATATTGGTGAAACGGAGAAAAATAACACATTAAAGGGAGATTTGGTTGTAATTGGCGGAGGAGATCCAACTTTGGGTTCGGAGCATTTTAAAAAATATTATTTCGACCCACATTTTCTAAAAGTTTGGGCACAAAAAATTAAGGCTGCCGGAATTTCTCAAATTGAAGGTGATTTGATTTTGGACGCATCCATTTACGATTCAGAGAAAATTCCTGCAACCTGGATTTGGGAAGACATTGGTAATTATTACGGAGCGGGTGCAAATGCTTTTACCGTTTACGATAATTTGTTTCGTATTACTTTTAATTCGCCCCGAAAAGCGGGAAAAGCAACAAAAATAATTTCAATGTACCCAAAAATTGAGGGTTTTGAAATAAAAAATGAGGTAATTTCTGCGGATAACAATAGCGATTTAGCATACGTTTTTGGTAGTCCACTGGATAAAAATTGTGTGATACGGGGCACAATTCCACGCAACCGGAAAGCATTTACAATTAAAGCTGCAGTGCATCAACCGGGAGAAATACTTGCGAAAGAGCTGTTGGAGTATTTGGCAAAAGAGGGGGTTTTTATAAATGGTGGAATCAAATTCAAAACGGTAAATAAAAAAACTTTTCAAGCCATTTATATTCAGGAATCGCCACCGCTTGCAGATCTTGTAAAAGTGTTGAATTACAAAAGTATTAACTTGTTTGCTGAGCATTTAGTGAAGCAAATTGCAAAAGAAAAAAATGGGATTGGGAATAGAGATGATGGCATTCGGATTATCAAAGAGTATTGGCAATCTAAAGGAATTTTAACCGAATATTTTTTTATGGAAGATGGAAGTGGATTGTCGCATTTTAATGCGGTTACGCCAGAGTTTTTTACGGTTGTTTTGAGTTATATGGCATTAATAAGCCCAAATAAAAAGGCATTTTTGAATTCGTTGCCTGGTGCCGGCGAGGGTACATTATCAAAATTTAATCCGTATTTATTTACTGGAAATGCATTAAAAGCTAAAAGTGGATCCATGACCCGGGTGAGATGTTATGGTGGTTATTTGAAGTTGGATTCGGGGAAAACGGTTACTTTTTCTGTGATGGTAAATCATTTTTCGGGTGAGCATTCGAAATTGGTTGGTGAAATTGAAGATCTGTTGCATATATTTAAAATGAAGTAAAGTTGGTGAAATACTCCTTGGCTCTTTCCAATACTTTTAATATCATGTAATGGATT
>CAYZBC010000480.1:0-3321 GCA_964476535.1 uncultured Maribellus sp. | reverse complement strand
GCGTTCTAACCAACTGAACTACAACCACCATATGTTTTTGCGGTTGCAAATATAATATTTTATTTATTCTCCAATTCATTTAAATTCAAATAAATCGATTTTCAAACTACAAAAGTTTATTTTTGAGAAACGAATAATATTATGCAAAAAGAAAAATACAACAACATTGTTTGTTTTGGAGAAGTACTTTGGGACATGCTTCCAACGGGGGCGAAACCGGGTGGAGCACCACTAAACGTAGCCATTCACTTAAATAGACACGGGCAATCGCCCACCTTAATTAGTAAAGTAGGCAATGACCGGGACGGTGAAAATCTATTGGAGTTTTTGATGAAATCCGGGGTGAATACAGAGACTATTCAAAAAGACAATAAATTACCAACAAGTAAAGTATTGGTTCATTTAGATGAACATAAAAATGCCACTTACGAAATTTGCGAGCCGGTGGCCTGGGATAACATTCAAGCAAACGAAACAAATAAAAATGTGACTGTAAAAGCCGACTTAATTATTTTTGGTTCCCTGGCTTTACGAAACCAAACATCACGAACAACACTATTTCAGTTACTAGAGTCTTCAAAAGGAATTCGTTTGCTCGACGTAAACCTGCGCCCTCCGTACGACAAACAGAAATCAGTTGAGGAGTTACTTCACAAATCGGATTTTATTAAACTGAACGACGACGAACTTCTTGTCATCGCGCGGTGGAATAATAAAGAAGGAAACGAAATTGAGTTGATAAAATGGCTTACAGATTTTTACAAATGCAAAACTGTTTGCGTTACACGCGGTGCAAAAGGGGCAATACTTTATATTGAAAACAAATTTTACGAACACCCCGGATTTAAAGTAAATGCAGTGGATACGGTTGGAGCCGGCGATTCATTTTTAGCCAGTCTGGTTACCAGCCTTTCCAAAAATATTCACCCACAAAATGCTCTGGAAAACGCATGTGCAACCGGAGCTTTTGTCGCCTCGCAAAAAGGCGCAGTTCCTGAATATTCGGAAAAAGAGATCAAAGAAATTATAAAATTTAGCAAACAGTAAACAATCTGCAACCCTTCCTTTTTTTCCTTGTCATTAAAACTGAAAGCAAACGAATTGGGAAAGCAAGAGTACATACATAAAAATATTATTGAAGCCTGTAAAAAAGGGAAAGACAGGTCGAAGTTCGAGCTCTACCAATTGTATTCGAAGGCTATGTTTAACGTGTGCTACCGTATGATGAATAATAGGGAGGAAGCGGAGGATATGTTGCAGGATGCATTTACACAGGCATTTATGAAATTAGATTCGTACCGGTACGAATCGGCTTTTGGAGCCTGGTTAAAAAGAATTGTGGTGAATACCTGTATAAATGCCATCAACAAAAAGAAAGTGGAATTAACTTATTGCGATGAAATTTACCAACACGAAATTCCCGAAGAACCGATGGAAAAAGAAATTCAGTTTTCCGTTGCAAATATTACAAAAGCAATGGAAGAGTTGCCCAAAGGAGGTCGGATGGTTTTTTCACTTTATCTGCTTGAAGGTTATGACCATGTGGAAATTGCCCAAATTATGGGCATTACCGAGTCAACCTCGAAAAGTCAGTTTATGCGAGCCAAACGCCGGATTGTTGAAATATTAAAAGAACAGAAAACAGGAGGTTATGGAAACTAATAATTTAGAAGATTTTATAAAAATAAACCGCGAAGAATTTGACCAACTGGAACCATCGGCAAAGGTTTGGGCAAAACTTTCAGGAGCAAAAAGCAAATCAAAATGGATTCGAATGAACACTTATTTGATTCGGGTTGCAGCGTTGATTGCAATTGCCGTAGTTACAACGATAATACTTTGGCAAACCAATATTCTAGAAGTCGATAATTTTGCATCGAGAACTTCCGATCCCGAATTGCAGGAACTTATTGAAGCCGAGGCTTTTTACACACAACAAGTGAATTCAAGATTAATTGAGATAAAAAAATGTTATTACACCTTCCCCGAATTAAAAGAAGATGTGGAAACCGACTTGAATGAACTGGAAGCGATGTACAAAGTTTTGAAAACCGATTTAAGGGAAAACGTTTCAAACAAAGCAGTAATTGAAGCAATGATTGAAAACAACCGTTTTCGATTAAAATTGGTTGATGATGTATTGGAACAAATAAACTGTTAGAAGGCGTCTCGAAGAAGCCACTTAAAAGAATATAATTTTCTAAAAATGCGAGAAAGGAAAAGAGATATGAGAATTTTCAGATTTATAATGTGTTTTGTTTTGGGAGTGTGCCTGTTCCCCGATGTTGTTAGTGGTCAATTCACCGAAACAAAAGAGATTCACAAACAATTTAAAGTTGCACCTGAAACCCAAATTGAAATTTCGAACAAGTACGGAAAAATAGAGCTGAATACCTGGGACAAGGATTCCGTTATTTTTGACATAAAAATAAGGGTTGAAGAAAAAAAACTTTCAAAACTTGAAAAAGCGATGGATGCCATTGATTTTGAATTCAATGAAAGTCAGTATTTTTTAATTGCCCGTACAACCGTTGGGCAAAATAAAAGTGAGCTTGAAAAAGAAATTTTAAAATTCAAAGAGACCGTTTTTCAATCGGGCAGCAACATTACTATCGATTACACGGTGTGGCTTCCGGCAACAAACGAACTAAAAGTTGAAAATAAATTTGGAGATATTTTTATTGGTGATTTCGATGGCGATGCTGAAATAAACCTTTCGAACGGAAACCTAAAATCACACAACTTTACAGGCAAACTTGATTTAACACTTAGTTTTGCGGATGCAACAATTAACACAATTGAGTCGGCTAATTTAGACTGCAACTTTAGTGAGTTATACATTAAAAAAGCTGAAAAACTGATTGTTAAAAGTAAATCCACCAAATTTGAGATTTTGGAAATAAATGAACTCGATGCCGATTCGCGCCGCGACAATTTTAGAATTCGTTTGATAGAAAGGATTGAGGCGAATGGTAGTTTTTCAAATTTTAGGATAAACGAATTAACCGATAGGTTGCATTTAAGAATGGATTACGGAGATTTGGATATTGATAAAACTGCGGTGGATTTCAGCTCTGTTTTTATCGAATCAAAATCAACCGATATCAATCTCTATTTTGATGAACAGTCTGACTTTGGCTTTAATATTACACACACAAAAACAGAGCTCGATTTTTGTAAAGAGATAGAAATTAAAGACGAGAAAAGTTTGGATGAAAAAGAAAAAAAGATGGAATTACTTGGTAATTTTGGAGGGAAATCAGAGAATGAAACAAAACTTACCATAAAAGCCAATTCGGGAGAATTAAATATTCGTTCAAA
>CAYZBC010000479.1:0-3322 GCA_964476535.1 uncultured Maribellus sp. | reverse complement strand
ATGAGCCAAATAAAGGAAAAAGGGATTTCCCTGATTTACTTCCATAAAATTTAAAGCAGCATCTGTCATTTTTTCTGCCACATGAACATCGTCGTAATATCTTTTTTCATCGCCGTTCACATTGGTAATGTTACCGGTTTCTCCGTTGGCCGAAACATAATCAAAGCCCTGGTTGTCGTCGCCAATGTGCCATTTCCCTATTCGTGCTGAAACATATCCCGATTTTTTTAGCATTTCTGCCAGCGACTCAAATTCGGGAGCTACATTGTTTATACTAACAGGAAATGTATTGAACGTTGAATCCTGATCCTTTGTGGGAACTTTAAATTTCATTTTAGAAACATCGCCACCACGCGCCAATCCTTGAGGAATATAAACTCCGGTTCTTGGTGTGTATGTTCCGGTTAGCAAAGTTGCCCGCGAGGGAGCACAATTTGCTGCACCCGGATAAAAGCGGTTGAAAATCATTCCATCGGCAGCCAGTTTATCAATGTTTGGGGTTTCGTAAAATTTGGCGCCGTTGTAACCAACATCTGCCCAACCCAAATCGTCAGCGAAAATAAATACAATGTTCGGTTTGGAAACACCTTTCGTGGTGGTGTCATCTTTTTTTTGAGAAGATGAACATCCAACAATAAAAAGCAGGATTACGATAATCTGAGCTGAATTTTTCATTTCAATAAATTTTTCTAATGAAACTAGAATAAATTTCTCAACCATTTTTCAGCCAGGGTTGGCCAAGTTTCCGCAGCTATATTTCCAGAGCGCATTCCGTATCCGTGACCACCTTCTGGTAAAAGATGCAATTCAACCGGAACTTTGGCATCGCGCAGTGCCTGGGTATAAACCAGAGCGCTGTTTGCCAACCCATCGTCGGCAGTTTGAAAAATAAATGTAGGTGGAGTATTAACATTCACTTCAAGTTCTGGTGTTAAACTTCTGTTTTCACCTTTGTCTAAATAAGCCGGGTAAATGAGAAGAGAAAAATTGGGTTTAGATGAAATGGCATCCATATTATCCACCACGTCATAGGTTTTATTAGTATACATTGTACTGGCTCGTGCACTTAAACTTCCACCGGCCGAAAATCCCATAATTCCTATTTTATCCGGGTTTAAATTCCACTTTTTAGCATTGCCTCGTACAATTCGTATTGCTCTCTGCGCATCCTGTAAAGCACCTTCCTGTTTATTTGGAACTCTGTATTGAAGGACAAAAGCTGAAAAGCCTAGTGTATTCAACCATTCTGCAATTTCATAACCTTCTTTATCGATGGCAAGAATTCTATAACCTCCACCCGGGCAGACAATTACGGCTGCTCCGTTATCGTTTTCCTTACTGGCCGGAAAAACAACCATTGCCGGATCGGTAATGTATGAAATTCGTTTAACGTTTCCTGAGACATTATCGGTTTGAACCGGAGGATGTTTTTCTTCTGTTTCGCCTGGAACTTTGTTGGGCCAAAGATGTATTACCTCTTTTTCTTGTGAATGCAAGTTGAAAGAAATTGCCAGAAGGATTAGGATTGCAGATAAGGTTTTCATATTACAGAATGATAGTGTTGTTTAAAAATAAAGTGTCAAGTAACTTTTGTCATGTTGAGCGTAGTCGAAACATCTGTTTTTCAATACTTGAGATTCTTCGACTTCGCTCAGATTGACATTCAAATTGTTGTTATTATCGATTCTTATTTCGTAAATTTTTCTTCATGCACCACATTTCCATCTACATCGATGTGTTGGAAAGTAAGTGTTGGATTATCATTTTCTCGCGAAACAAGACCACGTAGAAACCCTCCCTTAACACGCAAAAAACGATGTTGTGGTCTTTTGTCTTCCTGACTCCAGCCACCAGCATGAACATCGGAGCCGGCACCACAACTAAATTCCCAAAGATTTGTTCCTTCCGGATGGGTAACATACTGCCAGTGGCGATCGCCGTTACACAAATACACGTCATCAAACTGGTTTAGTAATTTGCGAATTTCATCACCTTCAAACTGATATCCTTCGTTTGCATAATTATCGTTTTTATTTTTTCGGTCGGGACCGAGAATCGGGTTTGCATTAATTACAACTTTGAATGTTGCATCTGATTCTTTTAATGTTTTGTATAACCATGCCTTTTGTTCTGGCCCGTAAATCGATTTTCCGGGGCCATCTTCTTCATCATTATGACTTCGGTAATTTCGGCCTTCGGTTAACCAAATTTGTAAATCTTTTCCCCAGCGAATTGTTTTATAGAATTTGTCGTGAGACGGGAATTGTTCCTTGTCGAAAATTTCGAGTCCGCGCTCCCATGTAACAGATCCATATTTCATCCCCGGCCAGGCATCGTTTTTAAGTGCATCGTGGTCGTCTTTCATAAAATAGGTAGTTACCTGCGACCAGAAATTTCGTTGCAAAGGCAAAGCAAATAATCTGTCCCATTTAAAGTACATCATTTCTTCAGTCATCGCATACGGAAGTGGTTTGTCGTAATATTCAATGTCGCCGGTATGTACATAAAAGTCGGGAAATAATTTCATCATTGCACTGTAAATTTTGTGTCCAACGGTGGTGTCTTTTCTAATGTAATCGTGACAAGTAACCACGCAAAATTCTATTTCATCTTTACTCTCAGTAGTTGGAGGAGTTCTGAATGCACCTTCAATTTTGCCTGAAATCATTGACTCTGAATCCATCCGCGCTTCCATTTCAACTACGTATTTTGAGTCTGGTGTAAGATTTTTCAGCTTCCATTGAGTCGTAAAATTTTTATTGTTATCCACTGCAATCCATTCCGTTTCTACTTTATTTTCTGAATTGGTTAAGGGATAATAAGTTAGTTTAACCTCTCCTGCAGCTCCGGGACAGGAGCCAAGCATATCGTCTAAAGTTAATCCTTCAGGAATTTGTGCACTGTAAATTTTTTCTGCATTTCCTTCTTTGTCGAGTGCTTTATGTTCTTTCGATGAAATTTCGATAAATTGGGTACCTTCTGAATTTCCTTCCGGATATTGTGTTAATCGTGTCCAAAGAACAATTGAAGTCTGGTCGGCCCAACCATTATGAAAGCCGTTCCCAAAGTAGGGGCCATCGGTTTCGTTTAAAGAATTACATGAAGGAAATACTGTTGCAAATAATAAGACAACAAAAAATAGTTTTTTAAAAGTAGGGTTCATGATTATCGTTTTTTGTTGAGATTCTTTGGTCGTTCCTCCTCGGAAAGACGTCTTTGCGAATCGAGGAACGAAGATGAAGCAATCTCAAAAATTTCATTTATTTATATATGACTATCCGTTATCACGCCTATTACCATAGGGTGTGTTAGTTATTGCGGC
>CAYZBC010000478.1:0-3333 GCA_964476535.1 uncultured Maribellus sp. | reverse complement strand
GCAATAAATGGACTTGAGCGGAGAAAATAAATTATAAAAAAAAGGCTATTGCTAACAAAGTGTCATATGTAATGCGGGTTCCAGCGATTTTTTAAGCTGCGGCTCGTTGTTGCGACACCGCCAATTCGTCTTTGACGATTGACGGAAAATTTGTAATATTGAATAAACGAATTGGCTCGGTGCAAGATTGAAAGTGCATCACTTTTAATCCCGCACTCCACATACACAAACCGTTAACCGGCAATGCAAATATAAACAAAAAGTATATAAAATTGATAGTAAACTCTTTTAAAATCAACGATGCAAAGCCGGTAACAATGTGCAATATTTAATAGCTTTTCGCCTCATCAAATGAAAGGCAGTGGTATAGTTTTAAATTTTAAAGAAGCCTTCACGCTGTCGTTTTTGCAAAACGAGTTGATAATTTAGTATTATGATAGAAAAAGATTTAAAGTTTTTAGATTTCATTTTACCGATTTTAAGTGAGATGTATCCACAAAATAAATCAATAACTTATTTGTCAAGGCAATATGGAAGAGAAACAAATATAAAATATGAATATAATGAATTAAAAATTCTTGTAGATGAAAATGAATATTTAGTAAAAGAGACGCCAATGTATTCTGTAAGAATAGATTCTGACTGGAAAGCAATAATTGACATTCATGGTTCATTGAGTAAATATTTAGAATTTGAAAATGAAAAAATAGAAGTACAAAATAAAAAACAGAATGAAATTGAAGCATTAAATAAAAAAATAAGTGAACTGTCAATTACAAATCTAGAATTACAAAACAGACAAATTAAGACACGCATAATTTATTCTATTATTGGGGCAATTGGGATGCTCGTTCTATCAGAATGGAGAAATATTTTAGAATTTTTAAAAGGATTAACATTACAATAGCCGAATAAAACATATATTCAATCCCATATAATTTATTGAGTATGTATTTAATAAAACGTTTCATAATTAAAAAATTTAAAATATATAAAAGAAATCCAAGACGCTTACGGGTAATCCGTATTGCCAGTTAACGACTGATTCGTAAAAAGTTGTGTTATGATTTTTATTGGTATTTGTACTGCGACAATAGCAATGTTAAGATTGCTGTTGAAATTTGCAGACGAAGTGCTGTCATTTGTTTTCAAATGGAAGCGTAAATTAAAATCAAAAACAAAACTATGATTGAACTACTAGGTCGTTAGACCAAAAAGAGACGGGACGAGTTCTCGTCTCTTTGTCAAGGATTTCTAATAAAAAAAGGATAAGAACCCGCCCAAATTTAAAACAGGAAAAATCAGTGCATTTAATCAGCAGCGGAGCGGATTTTAACGCTACTAAAATATGCACTAACCGTTAGCAACAAAGCTAAATGAGCATTGTGCATCAATAAGAAAATGTTGAAAAAAACTAATTCATCAAGCTATTTCTTTTTCTAAATTGTAGTATTTTATGATTATTTTTGATTTTTGATAAAAAAACATAATGAACAAAGATTTTAAAAGAGAAGAACATGTTTATGAGTCTGATGCTTTCGATGAAATCATCAAAGATACAATCCGATTTTTTAATGGAACACCAGTAATTGAATTGCCTCCGCAAACCAAATTTCATGGCACGGGGGTTTATGCAATCTATTATATTGGAAAGAGTAAAACTTATGAAGATATTTCTGAAAAAAATAGAATAGAATTTTCTTTACCTATTTATGTTGGAAAAGCTGTTCCCCGTGGATGGCGACAAGCTCGGAGTGAAAATAAACATGCGAAAAAATCATTTGAACTTAATGGACGATTAAATGAACACGCAAGAAGTATTACACAAGCAACTAATTTAAATCCTAAAGATTTTTACTGCCGTTTTATGATTTTGGAGGGTTCTGCAAGTAGCCTGATTGGAACAGTTGAAGCTGCCCTAATAAGATATTACAAACCTTTATGGAATACTCAAATTGATGGATTTGGTAATCATGACCCGGGAAAAGGACGTTACAATCAAGCTAAATCTGAATGGGATGTTATTCACCCGGGAAGAATTTGGGCAGAGAAATGTAAAGGAGTAGCTCCCAGTAGTGACAAAGTAGAAGAGAAAATTGCAGAATACAATATTAAACAAAACAGAAAATGAACTCATTAGAGATTTTTTCCGGTGTTGGGGGACTTGCTGAGGGGTTAAAACTTTCTGGTTTTCAACACAGAGCTTTACTTGAATTTAATAAGGATGCTTGTAATTCATTACGCCTTAATTTTAAAGGAACAGAAATACTTGAGAAAGACATTCGAGATATTAATTTTTCAAGGTTTAAAGGAGTTGAAATTATATCGGGTGGCCCACCATGTCAACCATTCTCGCTTGGAGGAAAAGCAAAAGGAAACCAAGACAAAAGAGATATGTTCCCTTATGCAATTCAGGGAATACATGAATTGAAACCAAAAGCTTTCTTGTTTGAAAACGTAAAAGGTTTATTAAGACAGTCATTTTCTACATATTTCAACTATATAATTTTACAGCTAACATATCCTGATTTACATAAAGAAATAAAAGAGGATTGGCAGCAACATTTATCTCGATTAGAGAAAGTTCATACGAGTGGTAATTACAATGGACTTAAATACAATGTGATTTATCGACTTGTAAATGCAGCAAATTACGGTATCCCCCAAAAAAGAGAGAGAGTTATTATTGTTGGCGTACAGGAAAGCCTTGGGATAGAATGGTCTTTCCCAAAAGAGACACATTCAAATGACAGATTGCTTTGGGATAAATTTGTAACTGGAGAATATTGGGAAAGAAATAAAGTAGCAAAAAACAAAATTGAGATTTTAACTCCAAAACAAAAACGGACAATTGACTTATTAAAAAACAGATATGGGTTTTTCGCTCCTGAAAGCCAACCTTGGGTTACTGTTAGAGAAGCTTTAGCAGGACTCCCAGACCCAAAAAACATAAAGAATGATTTTCACGACCACATTTTCAGAGATGGTGCAAAATCATATCCGGGTCATACCGGAAGTTATATTGATGAACCTTCAAAGACCATCAAAGCTGGAGACCATGGCGTTCCCGGAGGCGAAAATATGATTCGATTCGAAGATGGGAAAGTGCGCTATTTTACCGTAAGGGAAGCCAAAAGAATTCAGACCTTTCCTGATTCATATTCCATTTCTGGTTCATGGTCAGAGAGTATGAGGCAATTAGGGAATGCCGTTCCTGTAGAACTAAGCAAAATTATAGGAACAGAATTAAACATAAAGCTCAGTTGCTAACAAAGAACTAAGGTAACCGTTCACAGTCCATAAATAATGGATATATAATTTTTCCAATTATAA
>CAYZBC010000477.1:0-3359 GCA_964476535.1 uncultured Maribellus sp. | reverse complement strand
ACTGCCTTTTCCAATCTCACTTTCAACCCATATTTTTCCATTTTGTTTTTCAATAAATTCTTTAACTACAATGAGTCCTAAGCCTGTTCCTTTTTCGCCTTTTGTTCCTAAGGTTTTATGTTTACTGTCAATTCTGAATACCTTCCGGATGTTTTCCTCAGATATCCCAACACCATTGTCTTTAACCGTAAGCTCACAAAAGTTATTCTTTCTTTTGGTATAAATAGTAATACTTCCATTTTCTTGAGTAAACTTTATAGCATTGTAAGTTAAATTTCTAATCACTGTTGAAAACATATTTGCATCTGCGTAAATGTTTATTTCATCTTCCGACAAAACTTCAATTGCGATGTTCTTTTTGGCAGATGCGCCTTCAAGAAATTTTATTGTTTCGTTAATTTTGGTCTTTGCATTAAATATCTCCGGATTATAATGTATTAAGTTTGTTTGTATTCTTGACCAGGTTAGCAAATTCTCAAGTAGATTGTACGCATATTTTGAAGAATTGGAGATATTGATTAAATGATATTCAATTTTAGCGGTATCCAGTTTTTTAAAATCGGAAACTAAAACTTCCAAAAAACCAACAATAATATTAAACTGGTTTCCAAGATCGTGACCGATAATGGAAAAGAGCTTATCTTTTGTACTATTCAATTCTTCCAATTCCTGATTTTTTGCGATAATTAAACGATTCTGTTCCTTAACCTGAAGCGTTCGCTCTACAATTTTCTCCTCAAGAATTTTTTTGTCGTGTTTAAGTTTTCTTACACGTATTTTAATATATGCAATTAAGGACAGAACGATGATAGTTAGGTAAACGATATATGCATAAATACTTTTCCACCAAGGCGGAAGAATAACGATTTTAATGCTTGTTTCTTTATCGCTCCAAACTCCATCGTTATTCGATCCTTTTATCTTAAAAGTATATTCCCCCGGCTGAAGAGCAAAAAATGGAACAAATTTTCTGTTCTCAATATTCACCCATTCATCAGAAATTCCCTCCATTTTATAGGCATAATTATTTTTTTGTGGATTGGTGTATTCAAGCGCTGCAAATTCGATAGTAAACGAATAAACATTATGATTCAAAACAACTTCCGATGTTTCCTCGAGATTAATGTATTCTTTTGATGTACCATTTTGGGTAAAGAATGAGGTAAAAACCAGGTTGGGTTCAAAGGGATTTTTATATATGGAGTCGGGGTAGAAAGAATTAAATCCGTCCATGCCTCCCATTAACATCTCGCCATCTTTACACGAATGTGCTGCTCTTAAATTAAATTCGAGGCTCTGTAGACCATCTTCAAGTGTGAATGTGTGAAAGGTGTTTTGTTCCTCATTAAATTTGCATAATCCTTTTCCTGTGGCAAACCAGAGACCGCCATTCTTGTCTTTAATGATTTCGAATATGGCATTATTTGGCAAACCATGTTCCTGTGAATACCAGGTGAAAGTAGAATCTTTTTTATTGTACATATTTACATAAGCATTGGTACCTATCCATATTCTACCTTTATTATCTTCACAAAGCGATACTATAAAATCATCACTCAGTCCTTTTTCTTCTTTTCTGAAGTGTTTTATTTCTTTCGTGACCGGATTGTACATGTCTAACCCGTTAATAGTTGCTATCCAAATTAAACCTTCAGAATCTTCAAGTAAACAATAGACTAAATTCGCGCTTAATTGATGATTTGTATCCAGCTCTGTCTGAAAAATTTCAATGCTTGATTTTTCTAAATTGATTTTATAAAGCCCGTTCTGAGTTCCAATCCAGTAATTGGAAGACCTGTCCTGAATAATCATGTATATTCTGACATCGTCAAAAGTTGGCAATCCTTTGTTTTTGAAAAACTCATAATAAGGGACAAATTTATTGGTATGTTTGTCATAGACAATGATACCGTCGCGTGTTCCCAACCAAATATGATTATCAGAGTCTTTAAAGATTACATGGATAAAGTCGTTCGGAATTTTATGATTCCCGGTGAGTTGGGTCGAAAAATGTTCAACAGAATTGGTGTTTCGGTTTACCAGATTTAATCCCTGTCCCCAATTTCCTACCCACAAAATACCGTCATCGTTTTTATATAACGAAGCAATTACATTTCCCAAAAGATCTATTGAATTTGGTGAATTGCTTCTTCTGAAAATATTGAACTTTTTTTTCTTTAAATCAGTTTTACTGACTCCCTGCAGAGTGCCAATCCAAAGATTTTCAGATTTGTCAATTATTAGCGATTGTACAATATTATGGCCAAGTTCACTGTTTGCCGAGGTGTAATTCTTAATGGTTACCGGCTTTTGGGAATACGGCGAAAGGACGTATAAACCATTCCCTTCGGTGCCAATAATCAGGTTTCTGTTTTTATCTTCAAGAATAGTTCTAATACTGTTGTTTTCAAAATAAAATTTTTCATTTGCATCAAGAATAAATTGAGATGCTTCAAAAATATTCGACTCAGAATTATAGTTGAACAATCCTGAAGTGCTTCCAACCCACAGCATTCCTTTTTTATCTTGAAATAATGCAGTAATGTTAATATCATCGATAAATTCGCCATTTTTATTAACGAATGAAAAATAATTGAATTCTTTCGTTTGAGGCGAAAAGTTAGATAATCCTTTTGTAGAGCCTATCCAAATATTGCCGTCAATATCTTCTGTTACTGGTATTTTGACATCTTTTACCGCACCATCGTATTCCAAATTACTTCTAAAATGTGTAAAGATTTCTTTTTCAGGATCGTAAATAGAAATAACAGGAGGGGTATTTATTAAAATTTTTCCATTACTTAAACAAATATTGTCGTAACTGTACCGGGTAATATCGTAAATGTAATTTGCCTGATAAGGTATTCGTTCAAATGTGTTTTGCTTAACCAGATATTTATTTAAACCGCCTTTTGTACCAATCCATAAATTACCATCGATATCTTCTGAAATGGCAAAAATCCAATTGTTCAAAATTGAATTTGAGTCAACAGGATTATAGCTGTAAACATCAAAGGTTTCACCATTAAAGCGGTTTAGTCCATTCTGGGTACCCACCCAGATATAACCTTTTGAATCTTGAAATATACAATTAACTACACTTTGCGAAAGACCGTTATTAATTGAATAATTGGAAAAGATAAATTGTTGTGAATATCCATTGATTATTAGGATAAAACTGAAAGTTAATATGCTTATGAATTTCTTCATCTCAAATTATTTTTAATATTTCAGAATTTATTAATCCACTTTCTTTTCCACAATCTTAATCTCTTCCTCTGTTAAACCATACAACTCATAAACCATTTTATCAATTTTGTGGTCGGTTTTTTCTATTTCGGATTTTAGGTTTTGGGCTT
>CAYZBC010000476.1:0-3370 GCA_964476535.1 uncultured Maribellus sp. | reverse complement strand
TTATCCTGCTTCTCTTCTTCTAGTTCCATTTAACTTCCTATTTTGCAGGAGTCTAAGGTAACCTTCTTCGCTTTTAACTATTGGGGTGGGCTTTACCGCTGGTGTGGTTGAAGAACTTGTTTTTTTTAGTTCTTGCACTCCCAAGGACATATCATCTATCCAAATCGTCCCAGGACCAAACATAACTCCTGTTACTTTCAGTCCATCAATGGCAGTCCCAGTATTTACTGACGATTTGTATTGTGTCCAATCTGTGGTTGTTTTTATAATAGAAGTATAACGCATTTGCTTTACGAATTTCCCATTTTTGTATCCATTAATCGTGAAATAGGTATTCCCTTTGCTTTCTTTTGGAAATTCCGACTTCAGCCAGCCATTGAAGGAATAAGTACTACCAGAATCTACGGGAATCAACCGACTGCGTATACTCATCTTACCTTTATCATTAGTCCGTGTAATCTTAACTGAATGTTTACCCGAGTGACTTACAGATCCATCCCACTCAATCGTACCTTTTGAACCCGTCCAGGCACATGGAGCAAATGCCCATCCATCAGGTATACCATTGGCATCTTCATCAATTTCAAAGCCAGGATTGATAAATAGATTCTCATCTGCTCTCAAACTACCGCCCCACATAAGCAAGATAATACCTACTCCTACTGACAACGTCTTCCACATCATTCTTTTTTTACTCATGTTCTTTCCTCCTTTTTTCTCCTGATTTTTCTTAATTTTCTACATGATTCTCGTTCAATAAGTTCTGGTGCAATTAGTACCGGCTTAAACTTATTGGTTTTTTGTTCATTTGACATATCAATCAACATACAAGCAGCTCTTTGCCCAATCTCAAACATGGGCTGCTTTATCGTAGTAAGAGAAGGTTCAGTGTGAGATGATTCTTCCACGTCATTATACCCTATAACACTCATATCTTCAGGGACTCTTATACTCAACTCCTTTAAGACAAGCATAAAACCAAATGCGTATTCATCAGCAGTAAAGAATATTGCTGTAGGCTTTGGCTTCGTATTGAGAAGTTTGCTAATACAATCTTTTCTTTGATTGGGTAATATTCTAAGAGCATCCATTACATAATCATCTCTCAGTTTTATATTGTGTTTTTTAAGAGCCTTCTTATAGCCATCAAATCTCCCCTTGAACGTCTCATCCTCCAGATTACCGTTAAAAATTGCTATATTTTTATGTCCCTGCTTAATAAGATATTCTGTTGCCAGTTTTCCTCCACGCTCATTATCTGTAAGCACAGAGGGAAAGATGTTTGATGATACATCTACTAACACAAAGTTCGTGTTTACCCCAATAAATGCCTCATACAATCTATAATCACAAACTCCTGCAAGTATAAATCCTATCATATTATTGCTTGAGGTAATCTTTTCCAAAGCTGTTACAGGAGTTGAATGAAAATAAAGAGGCATATCTTTCTTGGATAAAACTGAATGAGCTCCTTCGAATATTTTGGCATACATAGGGTTAAGAAGACGATGTGGGGATCTATTACTTACAAATCCCATGATTTTTTTGTCGGATTTAAGAGATGGTTGCTTTAGGACAAAATTACCTTTGCTTTTTATGCGATTTATAATCCCTGCATTAGCAAGTTCTTTAAGCGCTCTCTTAACTGTAATAGCACTCACATCATATCTTTTACAGAGTTCTTTAATGGTGCCTAATGGAGCATTTACACCTAATTTGTTCGAAATTTTATTCCTTAAAACGCTTTCAAGCTGTATGTATAAGGGTATGGGACTTGACTTATCAATGTTTTTCACCATATATTTACCCCTTTGAGATTTTTATATTAATCCTCTCTGGCCCTTCTACAGTAAAGTACAGGTTTTTGGATGTTAATTTAATATTTCTTTTTACATCAATATTATTACAATAAATCTGTGATAATTTTATGTCTCTTTGAACAGGCAACTTAACTTTAGCATTAGTTCTTGAGGGGAGTTTTAAATTGAAGATATTTATTCCTTTTCCATCTTTTTTCCAAAAAATATCTATATTTCCTATTATAGTAGGAACCTTTCCTTTTGCAAATTCACATAACTCAATCATAGGAGATATTTTAATTTCCTTAAAATCAGTGTTTTTAGCTCTTACTCCTAATATCTCGGCTGGTAAATGAAATAAGGGACCCGCACAATAAGCATGACATAGGCTCCATAGTTTATCTGGCAACTTACCTTCATGGCTTTCAGGATCATGTGTCTCCCAGAAAGTTGTGGCCCCTCGTTTAATCATCTCTCCCCAATAAGTTTTCAGCCTCTGCATCGCTTCCTTTCTTCGTCCCATAATACATAGCATCTCAATAAGATAAAACATAAAATATCCCGCTCTACATGGCTCAGTAATTTGTCGATTAAAAATTGCTTTATAAATAGACTTATATTTTGATTTTTCAGCTACACCAGTAACAACAGCTAATGCATTGGTCTGCTGACTAATATGAGAACTGAGTTTTCCATTATAATAGGCATCTGCATATGCACCCTTTTTCTTGTCCCATAATTTCTCATTTATTTTCGATTTCAATTTACCTGCCTTTATTTCCCAGTTGTGAGATTGTCTATTTTCCCCTATTTTTTTTGCTAAAAAAGCTACTTCTTTTAAAGCCCAATAATACTGGACTTGTAAAAAAGTCGAAACGCCTTTTTTATCTATTTCTCTAGCAAGATTATCAATGAAATTACTTGGTCTTCTACCCTTTAATTCAGGTATAATGAAGTCTTCTTTTTCCTGCTTTTTGAACCAATCCATCAATCTTGTAATATTGCTATATAGCTCTTTAACTATTTTTATGTCTCCCGTGTAACGATAATAATCTGCCAATGCTACTAACCAATAAGTGCAATATCCAGGAATAAAAAAATTAGCATATGTCGGACCTTTAGATGGAATAAAACCTGTCTTGTCTTGAATCATGGCTAATTGACGAAGGCATTTAGCTGTAAGTTTTCTTTCCCCAAATGCGTATTGAGCAAATAATGCCTGAGATCTCATGTCTCCTCCGTATAAAGCTTGCTCTCTCCATGGACAATCTTCATAATGGTCCTGCATGCAGAGGTTTAATGTATATCGCGCAGTTTTCCAAATATTATTCAGCATATTATCTGAGCAGATAAATGCACCATTTTTCTTTACAGGATAAGCAATAAAATCAAAATACACCTTTTTTATATTGACTGGACCATTACAATCTCTAAAGGTAAGCATTAAATATCTACACACTCTTCGTCTAAAAGGAGAAAATATTTGAGTTCCTTTTCTCATAATAAAAGAGTCAATGTAAGTCATATTGAGAGATTCTCCATACGCAATGTCTATAACTCCTCCCATGCTC
>CAYZBC010000475.1:0-3378 GCA_964476535.1 uncultured Maribellus sp. | reverse complement strand
CTCCATCTATGTTTTTAGTATCAATTTCGTTTTCAAATATTTTATTATAGGGAATAGTAAAATAAAAGGTTGAGCCTAAGTCTACTTCGCTGTCAACCCATATTTTGCCACCAAGCATTTCAACGTATGCTTTTGAAATAGATAATCCCAAACCGGCTCCCTGACGTGCCATTTTATCTTGAATATCGGCTTGTATAAAACGTTCAAATATTGCCTCCTGTCTATCATTACGAATTCCGATACCGCTGTCTTTCACGAAAAATTCAAGGTAATTATCCTTTTTATTATAACCAAATTCTATTGAACCTTCATCGGTATATTTAATTGCATTTTTTACCAAATTTGTTAAAATGGCAAAACCTTTTTCGCGGTCGGTTTTAACGATGGCTTCTTTTACAGGCAAGGTGTTTTTAAACGAAAGCTTTATTCCTTTGGCTTCTACCTCGGGTTTGAAGAAAGTGTAAATATATTCGATTTGTTCGTTAATATTCGATTCCTTAATATCAAGCGTCATTAGCCCGGCTTCTATTTTTGAAATGTCAACAATATCGTTAATTATATTGAGCATGCGAGCGCCACTTTTTTCAATAATTCGAATGTACTTTTGTTGATCCTCTCCGGATAGTTCCGGTGTTTTTAATAAATCAGCAAACCCTAAAATGCCGTTCATTGGGGTGCGTATTTCGTGGCTCATATTGGCCAGAAATGCCGATTTTAGGCGGTCCGATTCTGTTGCTTTTTTAAGGGCTATGATTAATTTTTGCTCTCCCTCTTTGCGCTCGGTAATATTTTGAATAGTAGAAATTGCTCCAATTATTTCGCCCATTGAATTCCGCATTGGTGCTGTTGTATCAGAGACCCACCCATTTTTCTTGCCAGAGGAAATTTTAAAGGGGAAATCAACTGTAGTACTCGGTTCTCCCTTAAGTGCCTTTTTAATATTATCAATAACGCCCGAATCTTTCAGAAAAGGGAATACATCAACAGCGTGTTTACCCAAAACCTCAGAAGCAAGTATGCCTGTTAAATTCTCCATGTATGGATTCCAAATCACATATTTTAGGTCCTGGTTGTAAACCACAATACCTTCTTGTGCGCTATTTACTATCTGTAAATTAAATTGGGTAGATTCTTTTAACGCAATTTCCGACTGCTTGCGTTTGGTAATATCTATAATAAAACATGAAACACCAATTACTTTATTGTCTTTTCGTACAGCATTCCAATGAAATTCGTAGTAGGTCTTAAGATTGGGGTGTACTTCTGTTTCAATAAATGACTCTCCTTTCAGTACTTTGTCGATACTTTCTTTTCTTTTCTTTTTAATTTCGGTATTTGTAATTAAGTCTAAAATGTTTGTACCAACTCCAATCTCGGAATCGTAGATAGATTTCATTTCTTTCCGATGATTTTCGTTGAAGCCTAAATACCTGTATTTATTATCCAACATAAAAATAAAAATCGAATGAGAATTGTTTATAATCGCATCAAGTATAGCATTTTGATGCCGAATTTTTTCATCGCCCAATTTTTTCTCTTTACGAATTTTGGCCTCTGATAATTCTCGCTTTAGCACTGGGATAAGACGAATTAAATTATCTTTCATCATATAATCTTGTGCTCCGGCTTTCATGGCTTCCACGGCCACATCTTCGCCAACAGTTCCAGACAATAGTATAAAAGGGATATCGATCCCTTTTTCTTTAACAATTCGCAGTGCCGAAAGCCCATCGAATTTTGGCATGCTGTAATCGCAAAGTATTATATCCCAACTTTGTTTGTCGAGTGCGTTAATGAGACCTTCCTTGGTTTCTACGCAAATATACTCAGGATTATATCCTCCATTTTTTAGTTGGCGTAGAACAAGTTCTTTATCGTCATCTACATCTTCAAGGATTAGGACACGAATCGGAATTCCTATATTGTGTGCCATTATTTTTTGATTTAAAAGGTGTTTTTTGGTAGTTCGTTCATAACGAGCCAATAAAGACCGATATTGGCTGCAACTTCAATAAATTTATTAAAATCGACTGGTTTACGGATATAGCTGTTTGCGCCTAATCCATAGCTTGCCAGCATATCATTTTGTTCATCGGATGAAGTAAGCACTACCACAGGAATAAGTTTTGTCTGGGCATCAGTTTTTATACGTTTTAACACTTCCAATCCGTCTACTTTTGGAAGGTTAAGGTCAAGGATAATCAAAGCCGGCAACGGATTGTCTTTCTTCCCCTCATCAGAAGAAAATAAATAATCCAGCGCTTCGGCACCATCGCGCGCCACAACAACATCATTTGCAATGTTGTTCTTTTTTAGTGCTCTTATGGTCAATAACTCATCGTCTGCATTGTCCTCTACTAAAAGTATTTTCTTTTGCTTTAACATATTAACCTCCTTTTATGAATTAAGTGTAAAATAAAAAGTAGTACCGGCATTGACTTCGCTTTCTGCCCGCAAAGTACCATTATGGCGGTGTATAATTCGTTGTACTATGGTTAGGCCAATTCCTGTTCCAGGAAATTCGCTTTCTTGATGTAGGCGTTGGAAAGGCGTAAATAGTTTATTTTTATATTTCATATTAAACCCGGCTCCATTATCTCTCACAAAATACGTTATTTTTCCATCAAAATCAAGCTCTCCAAATTCGATTCTGGTGTCAGTTGTTTTTGATGTAAACTTCCATGCGTTCTCCAATAAATTTTGGAGTACGGCCCTTATAAGTGTTGGGTCGGCCAGGCAAGATGTATCTGTTGCGATAATAAATTCAGCAGGTCGTTGTGGGTCTGTTTTTTGGAGGTCTGTACTTATTGATTGCGCAATTTCTGATAGATTGACTGTTGTTGGTTTTAACGCCATTCTTCCTAGTCGTGAAAGGTTGAGCATTTCATCGATAAGTAGTGCCATTTTCTGTGTTCCTTTACGAACACGGTTCAGATAACCTTTCCCTTGTTCATCTAAAATCTCATCATAATCTTCAAGCAGTGCTAAGCTGAAACCATCAATACCCCGTAAGGGAGCTCGCAAATCGTGCGAAACAGAATAGGAAAATGATTCTAGCTCCCGATTAACGGCTTCAAGTGCAGCGGCATTTTTTTCGAGTTGTGCCGATTTTTCGTTCAAATCTTCTACGATATTTAGAAGTGCATTTTGGCTATCAATAAGGTCTTTACCTTTATTTTCAAGTTCGCCAGTTCTTGTAACAACCTTATATTCTAGCTCTTCATTTAATCGTTTTATTTTCTCTTCGGTCTGCTTGCGTTCGATAATATTCATAATATTTCCAATCACCCCTATAACTTTGCCGTTTTCTTTTTCGGCTTTAGCAGTGGTTCTAATCCATATTCTATTCCCTTTTAGTGTGGTAAACGGTAATTCAAA
>CAYZBC010000474.1:0-3390 GCA_964476535.1 uncultured Maribellus sp. | reverse complement strand
ATTTTCATTCCTTTCTTTGGTATTATTACCGGCCCAAAATTTTCAAAAGTCCATAGAAATTTATCGTTATGTGGATAAGTATGAGGTATTGTATCCAGCTCCGACACTGCGACGCAAATTGAATCAACACATTTTGCAGTTTTCATGTATAGATATTGCAGTTTATTTAAATCAAGTTCGTAACATTTTTTTGAATAATTAATAGTAGTCTTTAATTTTGGAATCTTTAGACTATCCAATAAAATCCTGAATTTAATAATATTATTGAACCATAATCTATATTTTATTTTTGCCCTTGCAGGAAGATCCAACTCTTTTTTATTGCAAATAACTGTACCATCTTTTACTTCGAATGTATCTCCTGGCATACCCACGCATCGTTTAATAAAATAAGTATGTTTTCCGTGCGGAAAGTTAAAAACCATTACGTCACCTCGCTTTATTGCTGAAAAGCCTTTTAAACGCTTATAGCCAAACCAGGTCGAATCAACATTAGCCTTAGACTCTTTATTTAGGTAAAAGAAGAGATTTATCCAAGGTATCTCAAAGGGAGAATTTGGCATACGAGGACCATAGTTCAATTTACTCACAAGAACCTTATCGCCAGCAATTAAGGTATCTTCCATTGAGCCACTTGGTATCGAGTAAACCTCCATAAGAAATATTCTTCTGGATATTGTAGACAGAAAAATTGCAACTATTACAAACAATACGTGAATCCATTTGATAATCCTTATCTTTTTCCATGATGCTATTTTATAAGTACATAATAATGAAATGATTAAAATCGTTGGATATTTCGGTGATGCTGACCCCTGTTTCGGTGATATTGACCCCCCTCGCAGAATATGGTTCAAAGAACAGAAAGCATGACAATATTACATCTTTTTTCTTAAACTTTCCCCTTTTAATTCAATCCGGTGCGAGGTGTGTACCAACCGGTCTAAAATAGCATCTGCAATTGTCTCTTCCCCGATAACATTATACCAGTTTGATACCGGGAGCTGGCTTGCAATTATGGTTGCTTTACGTCCATGTCTGTCTTCAATAATTTCCATCATATCCATTTGTTGTTGTTTCTCCAAACGAGTAAGCCCAAAATCATCCATAATCAACAAATCGGTTTTTGCGAGTTGTTCGAAAAACTTATAAATGGAACCATCAATTCGTGCCATTTTAGTTTTAATCAGTAATTTTTGGACATTGTGATAGGCTACTTTATGCCCTTGTGAACAAGCATGATGCCCGAGTGCCGAAGCTAAAAAACTTTTACCGCAACCTGTCGCCCCAGTAACAAGTACCGATTCTCCTTTGTCGATATAATCACCCGTAATCAACTGGCTTATCTGCGATTTGTCCAGCCCCCTCGAAGTGTCGAACACTACTTCTTCTATTGATGCCTGATAACGGAACTGGGCGTTTTTACGGAGCCGTTCAAAACGGCTGTTTGTACGTTGTTGCTGTTCAGCCTGCAGCAAAAGTTTCAATCCTTCGTCCAGGCTTAGCTCATGGTGCCTGCGTGTTTCTACCAACGATTGCCAGCACTGGCCCATGCCGTGTAGGCGAAGCTCTTTGAGCTGTGTTTCTAATTTATTCATTTGCATTAAATTTAAAATATATTGCTATTTATAACATTTGGCACCCCTCAGATTTTTGTGTACTGGAAGTGGTTTTTCGTTTACTATTTCCATATCGCCTGTCATTTTATTTTTCAAAATATTTTGAATAAACCAATAGGAGTAATTATTGTACCCGATAGCGATACTGCATGCTTTGTCGAATTGCACCTTATCGGTTTTTCGTTGAAGGCTCAATAAGCCATCGCAGGTACGGTAAAGTTGTTCGGGGTATTTGTCCTGTGCAAATAATTGCTTTACTATCTGATAAAATGCATCTGACTTTGCTTTCGCTTTATTCATATAATATCCGGGGCTCCGGTTTAAATAATGTTGATGTTGTGAGCAAAGGTGTTCTTTTTCGGTGCTGTATTTGCCCATTGCATAACTGCGCCTGTGCACTGCTACCTGTTCCCCTTTTACATAAATATATACCATAGACCGGGTATAAATAATCTTTGCCCTATTACCAATATGAGCATAAGGAACACTGTAATAATGTTTGTCGTTGCTTAAATAAATGTGGTTATTTTGGGCAACTTTCAGTTCCTTGTAATACTTAATTTCAAAGCCTGTGGCAGGGAGTGGTTTTAATACATGCTTTTCATCTGAGAGGAACTTCTCTTGCCGGCAGTACCCTTTTTGCTGCATCCGGGTCTGGTTATGTCCTTTTACCTTTTGGAAGATTGCTTTGTTCAGCGATTGTATGTCGAAGAATTGCTGGTTGCGCAATTTTGCATATACCCGGCTGTAGATCAGTTTTACCTGATTTTCTACCAATGCTTTGTCTTTTGGTTTTCTCACACGGGCTGGTGCAACCGTTGTTCCGTAATGGTTGGCAAAGTCTTCTAAAACTCGGTTAACATCGGGTTCGTACCTATTGGCTTTTATTATGGCCGACTTCAGGTTGTCCGGCACCAATGCCTGCGGAACACCTTCAATTTCTTTTAAACAACAACCCAGGGCATAGATAAAATCGTCAACATTCTGGCCGTGGACTGCCATTGCAAAACTATAATCGGAGTGTGGCAGGCAGGCAACAAATACCTGACATTCTATAATCTCACCAGTTTCTTTATTTATATACGATAATTTTTTTCCTGCAAAATCGATAAATAGTTTTTCCCCGGCTTTATGTTGCAATACCATCGACGGGTTTTTATTGATTAGAAACTGACCTAGGTGGTGGCAAAACTGGGTATAACGGTAACCGCCTGGGTGGCTTTGCCGATATTCATCCCAAAGCACCCTGCGTGTTACGCCAACCTTTTGCAGTTCTTTAGAGAAATAATCCAGTTCGTCTTTAAAACTATCGTACCTGTCTTGTTTGTACGAAGGTGACCCGGCAAAGAGTTTACCTTCAAGAACAGGTTCATCAAGTGATAATAACGATTCGGCAGCAAGCTCCTCGGTTTCAATCTTTTGGAGATAAACTTTTACCGTATTCTTACTCATACCAAGCTGCCGGGCAATGGTTTTCTTACCAAGCCCCTGCTGGTGTAAACGAATTAATTGTTTAATCTGACTCATACGTTTTGGTTTTCCGGCCATCTGTAAATTTTATTGAATGATTAAAAAACCATCAATAAAAACCAAAACTGCGAGAGGGGTCAGTATCAGCCGAAATGTCAGCCAATTTTTTAACCGTAAATAGCCAATTTTAACTCCGAATCCGGGGGGTCAGCTTCGTCCGAAATATCCAAAATCGTTGCAAGTCCCAATGCAAGCCATAATAAATGTGTTGCGAGGATAATTAAAAAAACAACTATTATTA
>CAYZBC010000473.1:0-3391 GCA_964476535.1 uncultured Maribellus sp. | reverse complement strand
CTTTCTGTGAAAGAACCAGTAGATCCTATCAAGGTGTCAAGGTCTCCATATCCATCATCAATTCCGGTAATATTAAACTTTTCATGAACGCTGGTTTGCGGATCGTATACCCAGCAGTCGCCACCTTCCATATATAGTTTACCACCCTGGCTGAGGTATGCCGAAAGCTTAGTTCCTTCTGATCCTGTGAGAGAATGATTGTTGTCAAAAATACCCAGGCAGACAAATACTATTTCATAAATCTCTAATTGCTCAGGAAAGACACTGCTGTAGTCAACATCGACACTAAGAGCTTCTATTGCAGCCTGCATTTCAGGACCGGAATTGTAATTCCCGTCAAGGTCAACAATTAATACAGGTTTTCTTCCTGCATAAAATTCAAGGTCGAAAGTGGTGGAATAGGATCCGTTGTTTGCTTCCACCAATAAAGTGAATGAAAGTATCTCTCCGGAAGGAGTTAAGGGATCTACATCAATGATGAATGTTCCCGTATTGTTTTCTCCGGGTTGAAGGTTTCCAAAATACTGGGGGTTTTGGGTAATGTTGACATATTGAGAAATTGATTGAAGTGTGCCTACAGTATTTATTGCCTGTTCGCCACCGGTATTTCCAATCTCAACTTCCAGTTCTATAGTCTCACCCGGATCAATCCATGAGTTGTTATTTCCTGTAGGGTCACCTATGGAATAATTATATAGAGTTATAAATGGACCTGTAATTTCCGATAAGCTACTTACAGCATCGAAATCAAAACCAGCGTCATCAACTAAAGCAGGACCGTCACCATCGTCCTTTATTTTGAAGTAACGAGCCTGGTTTAAACTTGTTGAAGAGAATTCAAATTCAGATGTTCCTGTTCCATTACCCATAAAAATCCAGGGGCCATCGATTGAAACCCCAGCATAAACAGAATAGGATTCCATTGTATTGCTTCCTTCAAATACCTTAATGTCGTTTCCGGGATTATTCAGGATCTGCTTTTGCATATCAACAACTATCCATCCGGCTTTTCCAAGGGAGTAATAAATGTCGTCTTCCTCGCCCAGGACAGCTTTTGTATTTCCTTCATCGGCAAAGTTGTTTCCTGGAATCTGGCAGGAAATGACTTTGTGAGCATATTGAAATGATGTGTCAAGGGGAATAAGATCAACATTCAGGATAGTGGTATTTTGATCATTTACCTGAATATTATTAAAGGTTTTACTTTCATATCCGTTGGCTTCAACCCTGAGAGTATAATTTCCTGTGAGCAAAAATTTATGATAATCGCCTATGAGTGAATCGGTGTAAACAGGGAAATAATCATCTACATATATTCTTGCCTGTACGGCTTCTCCGCTTTGAGAATTACTAACAATTCCCTGAAGGCCATATCCTGCATATTTAATAATATCAAGCATTGCCGGCACATTGATATTGTAGAAGTGCATGAGCATTGAAGCTGGTGGTTGCTTGCTGATGCTGATTTCCATGCCGATTCCATAGCTACCCATTAAGCCGTAATCCGCTTCAGCCGATGAGCCATTGGTTGGCCCTAACTGATATCCCTGAACATAAGGAATATTGTTATAAGTGGATGAAGTAGAATATAATTGGGAAAGAAAAGAGACCTGTTCATTATCAGGACATTGATCAGCCCTGTAAAACCAGGGATATATGATCAGCTCGACACCATTGTGATAGCTAATCTGTGAAACGAATTGGTTTTCAAGAAGGTAATTTCTCAGGATTTTTGTTTCAGCTTGCGAGTAAGCACCAGTACTGGAACCCCATCCATCCCACATATAGCCCCAGTCGCGGTTGAGGTCAACGCCATTGGAATTGTAGCGTGTCATGCCGACAGTGCCATCGGGATTTGCCATGCAGAAGATCCATATTTCCCTGTTGTCAATGAGTTCGGTAATCTCTGGATCACTACCATAGCTGGTGCAAAGATGCCTTGAGAAACGAACCAGGTTTTCAGCTCCACTGATCTCATCGCCATGTATGCTTCCGTTAAAAGAAACTTCGGCTTCATTTTGATCATGTTGAACGCTGTCGCTAATCTTCAGAGCTGCCATTTGTCTTCCACCCACACTAGTTCCGTAAACCTTCTTTAAGCATATATCTGGAAAGTGAAATGCGAGGCTGTCCATGAGGTCGATGATTTCCTGGTAGGAGTGATATGAAGCTTTATTTTCCCAGAAGTCTTTATAATGATCGTTGAGGTTCTGTATCTTGATTTTATATTTTAATCCAAGCCTTTCGATTTTATTTAATTCTTCGGGAGTAACATATGCAATTGCATGTCCGGGATAGAATTCACAGCTAAGTTTTAGCTTTGAGAAAGACTCAATATCGGATCTGTTGTCAAGCCAGACTTCAACTTCCATTTCGCCTTCTCTCCAGCTATCCTGGGAGATCAATGAAATGCTTAAGAAAAGAGATATCAGTATGAGGATATACGTTTTCATCCTACTTCATAAATACAAGTTTTCCGTTTTTTGTATCGGAGTTAATTGTTAGTCTGTAATAGTAAATACCATTAGTTAAATGTCGTCCGTTCAGATCATTTGCATCCCAGCTTATGGAATGCTGTCCTGAATTTAATTCTTCATCCAGGATGGTGTTAATCACTTGTCCGTTTTGATTCAGTATGCTGATACTAACACTAGCCTTTTGTTCCAGATTAAATCCAAATGTAACTTGATCACTGAAAGGGTTAGGGAAGCAGTTTACTTCTATATTATTTGATTGGGTAGGTTTTTCATCAATATCTGTAATAATTCCACCGAAGAATTCCAGAATTCTGTACATCCATTCTTCTCTATCGTCAGCATCTTCAATACCACCAAACTCGAATGAGCTTCCAACGGTTCTGTATATGCCGGGATCGTTGCCCACGCAATTTACGTATGAAGGAATCTGGTTTTTCATAAGAGCAAAAGCATCACTTCCTTGTGCCATAATTCTATCGATATATGAATTATCACCAATGTAGTCAAATTCTAATCCCTCACTAAAGGTGCCATCCTGACCCAGTATTACATCCAGATCATCATCTCCATCATCAAGTCCGTTAATGCCAAATAATGGATGCACGGGTGTTTCATTATCGTAGGCCCAGGTATCTCCACCTTCCATATAAAGCCTTCCGCCGTGATTGAGATAATTTTCAAGTAAGGTTCCTTCGTTCAGAGTGAGGGCATGATTTTGGTCATAAACACCCAGACAAACGAATATGCATTCATAAATGTCGAGGGTTTCGCTAGGAAGCTGGTTTTGATAAATGCATGTCAGGTCCATATCCTGGAAAACCTCTTCCATTACTGTTCCTGAATTCATATTGCCATCTAAGTCAACGATCAGAATAGGTATTTTACCTATATTAAATTCAAATGGGAAGCTAACG
>CAYZBC010000472.1:0-3407 GCA_964476535.1 uncultured Maribellus sp. | reverse complement strand
GCAAATGTCTTACATGCAGTTGTTTGTGAAATTTTATTTGCAAGTTGGGTTAAGATAGGATTCGTAGGTAGGATAGATTGTATATTTTGGGCCATTGACTGCTGTATTTACATTGCTGGTATAGGCAAGACCTTGCATTTTGCTTGTAAAATCCCTGTTTGTATTATTACTTATCGAAGGCTTATTATATGGAGTTAAAAACATTCCTTTACTGCTAGATTCATATATCATTACCTTTCCTCCGTCACGGGCATGTTCAACCCTTGTCGGTACACCCAATCTTTTTAACACAAGTATTTAATTTTGACCAATAATTGCATTATTAATTGCCTCGTTGGTTGTTTTATTTGATGTTTCACAAGAATTTAGAAGAATAGTTAGTACCACTAAAAAAAAGAAAATTTTTCATAGCATGATGATTTATAGTTGAACTTACAATTCATGTTACGAAATGCTGCATAAAAATGTTAGCTTTTATGTTTATCAGAAATAATGCTTTGTAGTAATAGTTGTTGAAGTTCTACCTTATGCAAAAATGTTTTCAAGTCCCGAATCGCGTATAAACAAACAAGTTGTTTGGGTTTCACCAACCATTTTTTTCATAAATTCAAAATCAGGATTAGGAACCAGTCCAAAAATATTTAGATCGGCAGATGGAGCTTTTTTTATCAATTCATTAAAATTACCGATGTGTACAGCCATCTCGGCTTTTGGTAATCGTGCCTGATCGAGCAAATCAGACATAAATTTATTTGCCTGTTCTTTTTGTTCTTCGTTTTCAACAACCGTAACAAGGCGAATTTTAGCATCCCAGTTTCGCTGTAATTTGTATGCTACAAGTATTGATAAATCGAGGTTCCCAATATCCCATGAAATTTTCCAGTCGGGTGCACGGTTTCTAATCCACACGTTTATCATTTGTCTTTCTCCCAAAGCATAAACCGGATGTTGGGAGTATATCAGCACTCCAATTTGTAAACGTGCAGCTTCCTCAATAATTTCACTAAATCCTTCAGAATAGGAATCGTGGTTTATCATATTCAGAAAGATAATATTTGGTTTTATAAATGATCCACGGTAAGCTTGGTTTGAAAAGTTTACACCTTGTGCAAAATTTTCGGTTCTGATAACTGCCCACGACGAAAATACACCTCTTTTTTGGAATGCCAGGGAGAGTTCATTTACCTGATCTGCCAACTCATCGGCTTTATCTTTTGAACCTATTCCAAGCAGTTTTACCGAACCCTGTGGAAATGCAACATTTTTCAAAAATGAAAAAACTCCTTTTATGGAATTTGGATTGCTAACAGGAACTAAAAGATTTGGTTTCCATGCCCTTTCCTGTCTGTGCGCTAACTGAGAAGTTCGTTTGGCAGCCCATTCTGTAAACGATACAAATAATCCGCTACGTACATCTTCGAATGGGGAAGATAGTTTTCGTTGCATTAAGATTCCATATACCAAAACAACCACGGCAACTGAAATAAGGCTGATCACCGGATTTATAATAAACATTGCAAGAACAGACGTGATGAGGCCAATCCACGGCACCCACTTCGACACTTTAAACAAGGGTCGAAAACTGATTAATCCAAGATTTTGCTCTATAATTACCACAACATTTAGCATGGCATAAGTTATCAGGAAGAACATGGTGACAAGCGGGGCAACTGCATTTAAGTCGCGAAGTAACATGGTTAGAAAAACCAGAATCCCGGTTACAAACATGGCATTTCGGGGCTGCCCGGTTTTATTGGTTGTAGCCAGCCACTTGCCGGCAGGTAATACTTTGTGTTCCCCCATAGCATATAAAATTCGCGATGAACCAACCATAGATGCAAGGGCAGATGAAAAAGTGGCCCCCAAAACACCGGCTATTACCAAAGGTGGAAAAAATGATTTGTCGATTATAATATTATAGTTTTGAAGCAATTCATCTGTTGTGGCTGATCTGGCTAGCCAGTAGGCCAATATCATGTAGATTAAAAAACTTATTCCGATTGCCCACAAGGTTCCTACAGGAATACTTTTTCTGGCGTCTTTTAATTCGCCCGACATGTTGGCTCCAGCCATAATTCCAGTTGCCGCCGGAAAAAATACAGCAAACACGATCCAAAAATCGGAACCGGAAAAGTTGTTTTCGATCGAACCTGGGAATGTTCCCCATTTTAGCGAATCGATAGTGCTGTTTTGCATTGAGCCATAGTAGGCTGCCAAAACGATTACAAACAACGACGATATAATAATCGCCATAATAATGTATTGGGTTTGAATAGCTAAATGCGCACTTTTATACGCTATGGCATAAATAATTACAAAAACTACAAGGTCGATAATTAAGGCGTTGTGATGTGGGAAAATGGAAAGCCAGCCTTCTCTGAATCCAAAAATATACATGGTAACAGCCATTCCCTGAGAGACGTATCGCGGAATCCCAAGGCTTCCGCCAACTTCGAGACCCAATGATTGAGATATGATTGCATAAGCTCCACCAGCACCAATTTTTATGTTGGTGGTGATTGACGACATTGAAAGTGCCGTAGTAAGTGTAATTAAAAACGAGATTATGATGATAAGCCAGGCCCCGAGTAATCCGGCATTTCCAACAACCCAACCAAGCCTGAGATACATTATTACTCCCAGAATGGTAAGTAAAGTAGGAGTGAAAACTCCACCAAAAGTGCCAAATTTTTTTAACGAGTTTTCTTTTTCCATCTTATTTTCAGAATGACCTAAATTAAGAATTTTATCTTGTCACAATTCATTTTAGTATAAAAGTGCCAAAATAAAACGTCACAGAATGATTTACTGTAAAATAGATTTTTGAAGAAGAGCTTGCGTCAGCAAGGGTTTCAAAAAATTGGACACAAGGCAAGAGGTGAGAATGAACCTGCAAATTCTATCGAATGCCATTAAAATAAACCATCCTAATGAGATAAAAATGACCTCTTATCCCGTTTCAAACCTACGATAAATATTAATCTCTTTTAATTTCTCTTAATTTGATGTTGCGGAAAGCTGTTCTTGGTCCTTCGTCCTGTAATAAAATATTTCCTTCGTTAAATTCACCCCATTTTTTAATATTTGCATACTTACTTTTTGCCAAAAGCTGGTAATATTCCTTGCTACTCTTTTCAATTTCAACCGTTTTTATTCCATTTAGCCAGTGTTCAATGTGATTTCCATAAACTATAATACGGGCTTCATTCCACTCTCCTATTGGCTTGGTTCTAGCATTATTTGGTGCCCGGATTAAATCGTACAATGAGCCACAAGTCCTGTTATAATCGGGCTTATCATAAGGCCAGTTATTATTGTCTAAGATTGCAAATTCTAATCCAAGACCATGTCCGGGAGATGCTTTAAGAGATTCGTTTACAAAATATTTAATTCCGCTATTGGCCTTA
>CAYZBC010000471.1:0-3409 GCA_964476535.1 uncultured Maribellus sp. | reverse complement strand
AAATCTACAGCTCTGCCGGCTGCCGGTCCCTGCGCCCGTGTTTCTCCATTATCATCAGGGACATCAAGCAAACCTCCAAAATTTATCCGTTTTACCCATTCCATATTTGGATATTCAGAATTTAGGTTGGCAAGTAAATCTTCAACGTCTAATATAGCTAAATCGTTGGGTAATTGATTTTCGTTTTCGGCGTAAGCACGGGTCATAATTTTTACGTGTCCGGTCGTGAATTTAGCGTTCATGTCAATCATATCGGTAAAAATACCTTTCATCCAACCACTCATAAAAACGGTAAGAAACACGCCGATTGATACTACAATTATAGGTAGCAGACTTCGGCTTTTGTCTCTTAATATCCCTTTAAAAATAAATTTTATCATTGTAGTTTTCCTTTTAATGCATCAGTAGGTTTCATTTTTGCAATTTTGCGCGCGGGTAAATAACTTACTATGGTTGCAGATATTACAACCAGAATTAAACTGGTTATAATCAATCCAACACTATAATACGGATAAATGGTTTCTGCAATGGTTATACCCATATCTGGGCCGCCAAAAGTTAGTCCAATTGTGTTGAGGTACAGAAATAGTGGAACTCCATAAACTGCCCCAACAAGAGCGGCTAAAACACTATGCGCACCACCTTCAATAGTAAAAATACCAAGTACCTGCGATCGTGTTAATCCCAAAGCAATATAAGTTCCAATTTCTTTTTGCCGGCGAAAGATGGAAAGTACCTGTGTATCGAAAATGGCAAGCAAAGCGATAATAAGGAGCAACCCTTCCAAAACAATTCCTCCTGCTTTTTTCGATTGAATGAGTTTGTCAAAATCAGTTAATAGAAAATCTAAATCTTTAAATTCCCAATTTTCAATGTCACCGCCTGCATAATTTTCGCCGGTCACAAGTATTGACGCTTCGTTATCCATGCTCAACATTTCCTGTAAAACGGGTAAAGACATGTAGATCTGTCCGTTATCAACCGAAGGTACATCGCACCTAAAAATAGAAGCGATTTGTATTTCGCGCGCATCGAAAGTTCCATTTTTATCGCGCCATCGAACCAAAACCTGGTCACCAACTTTTAATTTGGTAGATTCTGCCATTCGTTTGCCAATTATTGCAGCGTAATTATATTGAAGGTTTGTTAAATCGGCAGTCGGTAATTTTAGAATATTTTGATTTGGAGCAACTCCTTTCAGAATGCCACTTTGAACTCTCCCTTCGGGATATAATGTGGTTTGAGCAATTAAAATTGGGGTGAGGTTTCCTTTTTTTATTTCAGTGTTTACTTTTTCTGATAAAAGGTTGTGAGCATCCTGAATGGTATAAGGATCGTATTTGTCGTAATCGGGATGCCAGAATTGTCCCTGACCAATTTCCCAATCTTTGGTGTCTTTTAGTCCTTGTCGGTTCCACCCGTCAATCATTCCATTGTAGAAAATAATGAGTACGAATGCAAACGACAAAATTGTAACATTGAGCCAGGTTCTGAGTCCTGCGCCCAACAGGTTTTTAAAGGCTAATTTTATTGCAATCATAATTTTCAATTTTAGGCGATGAGATAATAG
Organism: uncultured Maribellus sp.; assembly: GCA_964476535.1. Classification (GTDB taxonomy): domain Bacteria; phylum Bacteroidota; class Bacteroidia; order Bacteroidales; family Prolixibacteraceae; genus Draconibacterium. The sequence goes on along the minus strand of CAYZBC010000471.1, from coordinate 1,839 downwards.
ATTTTAGACCATGGAACTGTAAAACATTTTGTTTCGTCTTGTGTCTCATCTTTTTATGATTTATTTTCAATATCGCTAACAACTTTCCCATCTTCCAATGTGACAATTCTGTTGAGGTATTTCATCACTTTTTCGTCGTGTGTGGCGAATAAAAAAGTAACGTTTAGTTCTTCATTTAACTTTTTCATGGTTTGAAGAATGTGATGCGAGTTGGCAGAATCGAGGTTTGCTGTGGGCTCGTCAGCCAGCACAATTTCCGGGTTTTTTACCATTGAACGTGCAATGGCAACCCGTTGGCATTCGCCACCTGAAAGCATGTTAGGTTTTGATTTTACCTTGTCAGTTAATCCAACCCACTCCAAGGCTTGCATCACAGTTTTTTTTCTTTCTGAGCCGTTCATGTTTTGCAGTAAAAGAGAAAATTCTACATTTTCGTAAACCGTATAAACAGGCAATAAATTATAGGTTTGAAAGATGAAACCAATGTGGTGATTTCGAAGTTTTGCCGATTGTTTGTGCGACAATTCAGCAATTGATTTATCCATAACAACTGCGCTACCTTCGGTTGGTGTGTCAAGCGACCCAATAATATTTAAAAGCGTGGTTTTTCCTGATCCGCTTGGTCCAACAAATCCTGCAAATTCTCCTTTGCCAAAATTAAGGTTCACATCGTTTAAAGCAGTAAAAAAGCTTTTCCCCACGGGGAACTTTTTGACCAGATTATTAATTTCAATGATAGCCATTTTCTATTTTTTTAGTGAGTTTTTTTTAATGTTTTTGTTGCCATTTCTATTTTAAGTCTTGTGTCTATTCGTCTTGTTTCCAAAAATCTATTTAGTGATTAAATACAAACATCATCTGTATTCCTTTTCCTCCATATAAGTTTTGTTCGGTACTTTGCGTTGGAATCTGAAATATTTCGGGATTCCAATATCCCATAAAGAAAAGTGAAATTTTGTCGAACTGTTTTTGCCAGTTTATAAAATTGTACGATTTGTTATTTGTCCAGTCATAATAAACAATTGCACTCAGGTTATCAAACATCCCAATTGGGTAGGAGAGGTTTAGTAACGAAAATGAAGTTGTATTTTTAAACGAAAATGCTTTTTCACTGTATGAAGCAAAAAGTTGTTCGTAAATCATGTATAATCCATTTCCAATGCCAAATGTATAATCCACGCCAATATTAAGTACTTGCTGATTTGTAAACATTCCCAGATCCTTTTTACTCGAAATCCACAATCCTTCTAACCACCAGCCAACTACCATGTCGAGACGTGCATCAAGTCCAATTCTGTTTTCCGGAATTTCTTCAAATGAAGGAATGTTTTCATCCAAATCTAAAGTTGTGGCTTTTCGGTGATGAAACGAAATAGCTGCTTCGCCATTCGGAATGGGTGTTTGAAATCGGCCACCAAACTCAGGTTTGTTGATACTTGTTTTTGCAAATTCCCAGCCTTTGGTATTTTTATTTCCATACAATCCCCAAAGCCAGAGATTGGCATTGTTCATAAAATAGTAGCGTGTTAAAACTCCCCAAACTCCATCGGTTAAACGAAGCGGGTCGCGTGGATCAATTTGGTCGAACCACATTAAAGGGCGAAGAATTGAGGCCGAGCCGAAGTTTATTTTTTGTAACCCGGCACGTAATTCAAATTGTTTGGATGAATAACGTGCCCACGCCCGATAGTTTTTTATCTTTCCGTCGATATCTGATTCTGTAAATGGTTTTAATCCGGCATTACCAAAAAAATTAGCAGAATATTCAAAATCGATTAGTTGGCTTTTAGTATCTTATTTCTAATATTCTTGTACTATTTGGCAAGAGTTTAATAGTTT
>CAYZBC010000470.1:0-3431 GCA_964476535.1 uncultured Maribellus sp. | reverse complement strand
AATAAAAAGATATTCCTTCATTATATTCCTTCAAATGAAAGTGATATTATTTATACCAGTTTTAGCCCTAATGTTTATTATCCTGAACCAAAACATACTTTTGATGAGCATGTTTATTCTCCTTATTTTAGATTTACACCAAAAGGAATCGTTTCAAATGATTATGCTTACGGAACTAATCTTCACCTTCCAACAACTTTTAAAAACAAAATAGAAAAAGGAAAAGGTTTTATCTATCCCGGGTTTAAATTAATAGGGGATTTATCTACAATAGAATTTCTGGACCGAAGCCATAAAGACTATGGTGGATGGTGTCTCTTTAGAGAAAATAGTTCTTCAATTCGCACTCATGATACATTTAATTCCAAAATATACATCATAGATAAAAAAGGAGAGAGTTTAAATACACGAGAAGGTAAAGATTACATAGAAAATTTTCAACAAATAAAAGAAATAAGAAACTTCTCGGATGAAAATACAAGTTATGATGTTATAATTTATAACAATTATAAGTTTGACAACCAATTTACAGGCCATAACTTTTATGTTGGTAAACCAAAAATGAAAGAGGATAATATTTTGGTTTACAACATTGCCAACATATGTTTATTTACATTAACAAATCAAAACAGGAATACAACAAGCTATTTTAATCTAAATGATACTATATATTTAAATGCTGTAATAAATAGTGATCATCCTTCAATAATACGGGGTGATTTAATTCATTTCTATACGAAAGAACATGGAACAATAATATGGAAGGAGATACCATTCTCATTTGAAGAAGCAGTACCGAATTTTGATTTAGATAAATCTATTAATTGTTCAACAACGATAAAATTACAAGAAGATTTTAAAAACAATACAATTTATGATATTAAAATTGAATTAAATTGTGAACATGGAGGTGGAGCAGAATATTTTATAAATCCAGCGTTTATTATTGGAGAACCTCAATTTACTTCTGCTAGCCAGGAAATAATTAAGTGGGAAAAAGATACCATAAATCTAGATAAAGAAAATTTAATTCAACTTCCCTTATTTTCTTGTTTTACAGATACTTTTAACACAAGATTAAAATATAGCTCAGCAAAAATAAATGCAAATATTTACCAAAACTTTTTATCGATTAGTATTAATGATTTAACTGAATCTTTTCTAGACAGCGTATGTTTTATTGTTGATGATGGTAATAAAATTGATTCTGCAACAATTTTTTGTAAATATTCGAAAAAATGCATTTCTCAAGCGGATACATTGAAATCCTGTATTCTAGATGAACAACATACAAGTTATTCGTACGACATAACAAACTTATTTCAATTAAACGGGAAATCAGAAGAAACAATTGAAATTCTAAGTTATGTTAGCGACTCTTCTTATATAAAATCAGAAATTGATTCATTTGGAATATTAAAAATCAGCTCCCTTAGAAAAGGCATAAATATTAGTACATATTGTACTATAGCCGGAATCTATGAAAACGATACGGTTTTTACAAAAATAGAAGCCCGTATAGCTTTTGGGGATTATGATTCCCCCTACCCGTCACATTTAATCAATGATTTTACCGTTCCAATAAACTATCATGATACAATATTCAACCTAAAAACGGTATTTATCGATGATGATAATTTGAATACGAATATCAAAGTTTTTTTTGTGTTTAGTTCGAATGAATTTCTATTGAAGGCTAGCATAAAAGACTCGTTGTTAACGGTACAATTTAACAAGGATCAAACAGGAACAGGAGAAGTGCATATTTGGGCAAACGAATCAGGTTCTTCCATGATAAATTCAAAATATTCCTTTAGTATTACCGTAACAGGGGATATTAATAGTAAAATAGAAATTTTAAAGGAGCTAAGAGACACCTTAGTTTCAAGAGATTTTACACCAATTGTAGTCTGCCTCGATTCAATTTTTCACTCTGAAAAGAATTTACAATACAGTGCCTATGCTGAAAATCCCAATTTTGTTGGTGTTGGAATAAATGAAAATAAATTGGAAATATTTTCAAGGTCAAAATATTATTACCAGGCAGAAGAACCTTGGTTTACTCAAATTCATGTATCTGCGTCAAATTCAGATGGGCAGTGTATTTCAAGCTCTTTTTGGATTTCTTATATTAATGAATATAATTTACCTGAAGTAATGACACCTATACCAAATATTAGATGTCAGCTAAGCTCTAAAATATATTCTCTAAATATTTCTAAATATATTTCAGCAGTAGGGCTTGTTTTTATAGAAACGGAAGATATTTCAATTCTTAGACCATTAAGACTATTTGAAAGATATGATAACGGGAATAGTATGATACAAGAATTTGAGTTACTTAATAAGGGTATCGAAAAAATTAAGTTAATTGCTTTTACAGGAATTGGAGGTATGGTTGTTCAAGAATTTACAATTGAAGTGTTAGATTGTGAAGATATTGAAATAATCGAAGATAAATCAATTTGCCAGGGTGAAACCTACAATGGTTGGAGTGAAACAAATGAATACACACGCACACTTCAGGCACAAAATGGTTGCGACAGTATCGTAACAACTATCCTTACTGTCAAGCCAAACTACGCTACTACAGAGAATTTAACAATTTGTGAAGGGGCATCACATAAAGGCTGGACTGAATCAGATACTTATGTTGAAAACCTTGTTTCAATTACAGGTTGCGATAGTATTGTTACCACAAACCTGGTTGTATGCGATGCTTATGAAACAACTGTGTACGAATCAATTTGTGAAGGCGATGAATACAATGGTTGGAGTGAAGCCGGGGAATACCCTTTAACCTATCAAGCTCAAAACGGTTGCGATAGTATTGTAACCACAAACCTAATGGTAACCGCTTTGCCCGGTAAACCAACAATTTCACAAAATAACGATACACTTACCAGTAGCGCAGGTTGGGAATATTATTGGTACCTGAATGATAATCTTTTAACAGAAAGCAGCCAAAAATATGTTGTAAATTCAACAGGGAACTACCAGGTTGCTGTTACCAACGAGGCAGGTTGCCAGTCACCACGTTCCGATTCGCTTTATGTTGTTAAAACCTCAACCAACGATGCACAATTTGCCCGGAACCTGAAAGTATTCCCCAACCCAACATCGGGGATAGTCAAAATACAAGGATTAGGTGATAATCAAATTTCGATGATAAAAGTTACAGATAATACCGGGAGAATTGTTTTTGAAAAAAAGGTGGTTGATAATTTTATTGAGATTAACCTATCAGGATTTGTTTCTGGGATTTATCATTTGAATATTTCACATGAAGACCAACAAGTTACATTCCAATTGATAAAACAGTAATTTAATTATATCAAGTCATTGAAAATATAGACCGAATGAAACAAATAACTTTTTTAACTGCACTCTTTTTCCTTACGATTTCGATAAATGTTAAAGCTCAGGTTTCG
>CAYZBC010000469.1:0-3432 GCA_964476535.1 uncultured Maribellus sp. | reverse complement strand
ATATATCGTAAACAAATAAAGTATTAACTTGATAAGAATTTGAAAGTCCTCTAATTATTTACAAATGGAGAACTTGAAATATTTGGTTCGGAAAAATTAGATACAAAAATAGAATTCATGGAAGAGATAAATACCATTTTCATATCGGGAATAAGAATTGATGAACCCATTGTAACCATTACAGATCTTCTGGTTTCTGTATTGTGTTTTATATTTTTTTACCGCATCTCGAAATCCGGCAAAAAAGAAAAGGTTTTTCTGTATTTTAAAATCTACTTTTTAGTAATGGGAATTGCCACTGTTTTTGGTGGATTAATCGGGCACGCTTTTATGTATAACTTCTGCTTTTACTGGAAACTTCCAGGCTGGATAATCAGCATGATTTCGATTATGTTTGTTGAACGTGCCGCAATTGAACACACCCGAATCTGGCTTTCCGATTCAATAGTAAAAGTTTTTAAAGTGGTTAATATTCTTGAATTCCTAACCTTTTTAACGCTCACAATTACATCGTTAAACTTTTTCTTTGTTGAATTTCATTCGGGTTATGGATTAATGTTTGTCGTACTTTCGCTCGAAGGATTTTTGTTTTTGAAAACAAAAAACAAAGCTTCAAAATACATGCTAATTGGAGTTGGTTTTGCCGCTCTGGCAGCCCTCTTTTTTATGAATAAAATTTCGCCGCACCAGTGGTTTAATTACCTTTCAATAAGTCATGTTTTGATGGCGATTGCAGCTACCTTTTTTTACATTGGAACCAGTAAAATTGATATGTCGGTGAAAAGAAAATAAGGAATGGTTCTCTTTCTTCCAGAACCGTTCCTTATTTTCTTAGATATATCTCAAATTCATTAAAATTTACTGATAAAAACAAATTCCAATAAATAAAATTTTTAAAGTTTACTATCTCCGAGGCAAAGCCTCGAGGAATTCTTTTGATTAAAGCGTAAGATTTTATCCTATACTTTTTATTTTTGTACAAAATGGCTCAATTGTATTTAACTTATTCTTATTTTTATAGAAATTAAATGACAACACAATGAATCGAATAAACCTAAAAATTCAGTCACTTTTCTTTTTAATTCTATTTTTTGCTTCAATTTCCAATGCTCAGGTATTACAGGAAAACAATCCGGAAAAGGCAGGAATGAACGCTCTGCGGTTGGAAAAACTCGACAATTTTATCCAAAAATATATTGATGAAGAAAAAGTTCCGGGTGGCGTATTTTTAATTGCCCGAAAAGGAAATATCGTTTACAACAAAAGTTTTGGATTCAGTGACGATAAAAATGAAACATACAAACAGAATGATATTTTCAGAATTGCTTCGATGACTAAAGCAGTTACAACCGTTGCAATTATGCAATTGTACGAACAGGGGAAATTAGGGCTGGATGAACCTGTTCAAAAATATATACCAGTTTTTAAAGAACAGCAGGTTATGGATTCATTTAACAAAAACGACTCAACTTATACCACTATTCCAGCTAAACATCCGGTAACAATCCGGCATCTTTTAACACACACTTCAGGGATTTCTTACGGAGGTTTTAATCCAGGTAAAATTCAGGTTATTTACAATAAATTTAAATTGAATGAAGTTGGACTTTCGCACCCAACCTGGAGTACAGAAGAAATGGCGAACCGGATTGCAGCAACTCCACTTGTTTTTCAACCCGGTGAAAAATATATGTATGGTTTAAATATGGATGTTCTGGGTCGGGTAATTGAAGTTGTTTCGGGAGTTGGACTGGATGAATACTTCAAACAAAATATTTTTGAACCGCTTGGAATGAATGACACCTATTTTTACCTTCCTAAAAACAAATATTCAAGATTAGTACCTGTTTATAATCAGACAAAAGAGGGATTTAAATTGGCTGAAGAACAAAGCGAATTTGGCGGTTTGAACTACCCAAAAACAGAAGGATTAACCAATTTCGCGGGTGGAGGTGGACTCTCTTCGACAGCGTTAGATTATGCAAAACTAATTCAGGCTTTGGTAAACAAAGGTAAATACAACGGATTTCAGCTTTTGGGCAGGAAAACCATTGAAGTTATTACCAGCGACCAAATGATTGAGTTGAATAAAAAAGGCACCGGATTTAGCAAAAGTCCGGGAGTTACTTTCGGTCTCGGGTTTTCCTTGTTAACCGAAGATGCAAAAGGCAGAAGCTCAAAATCTCCAGGAACTTACGAATGGGGAGGATATTTCAATACCAAATTTTTTATCGACCCGCAAGAAGAACTAATTTTTGTTGGAATGACACAAATTGTTCCTTTTAATCATGGCGATTTCTGGCATAAAATGTATGCCATTATTTATGGAGCGATTGATGATTAGCTATGAAAATTATTCATTATTATTTCAAAAAACATCCGTTTGCTATTATCGGATTATTTGCCCTTCCATTGCTTGGTATAATGGTTTTTATGGGCGGTTATTTTCCTAAAAAAACACCCGAAGGATTTCAAAGTTTTATTGTTGCATTTGAGTTTGCAAAAACCATTCAAGATTTAAATGTACTTTTTAGTGATCTTTCTGAAATAGAAATTCAAAAGATTGATATTGGAAATTACGTCGATTTTGGATTTATGCTCACCTACTCTCTTTTTCTGATTTCTCTTTTCAAAAAAGCTTCAAAAGAATTTATAAAGAAATGGCTGATTTTCGGAATCCTGCTGGCAGTAATTGCTTTATTGAGTGATTTTTTTGAAAATTTAATTTTGTTGGAAATAACAGAAATTTATTCGAACCATTTAAATGAATCGTTATTTATTACACTTCTGAAAGAATTAAACTTAATAACCTGGTTTAAATGGGGCTCGCTTTCATTGGCATTTTTACTTTTTTCTGTCGAATTATTAAAAAGGAACTGGTTGGCGAAAACTGTTGCATTCTTATGTATCTTACCAGTTGCTATAGGGATTTGGGCACTTGATGAATCACCAGTTTCAATAACATATTTTACAAACTCGGTTTTTGGGGCATTTACAATACTGATAATCTATTCCTTCGTTTATAGACGAGAAAATAATAAATTGGCAACAAGCAATTTTACACATTTAAAGTAAATCAATTTCTTATCTAGTCAATTAGGAGAATAAAAAAGCCTAATGGACCAAGCTATTTTTTCCTGTTAATTTTATTTTTCCTGAAATTGTAGTTGCTCCCACATTGGGTTGTCCTCCTCCTACAGAGATAACAAAATTTCCTTTTTCGATAACCCTTTTGTCGTCTTTGCCAATTATCGAAAATTGCCGTGCAGTTAATTCAAATTCCACAACTTTAGATTCACCCGGCTTCAAATTTATACGATCAAAACCTTCCAACTGCAATTTTGGACGTGGCGTAGAAGCTTCTTCATCTTTTAAGTACAATTGAACTACCTCTTCTCCAGCTGTTTCTCCCGAATTGGTTACTTTAACTTT
>CAYZBC010000468.1:0-3486 GCA_964476535.1 uncultured Maribellus sp. | reverse complement strand
TGGCAGAGAAGATTATATCAGTTAAAGAAACCATTAATCAGTTAAAAAGTGAGTATTTACAAGAACACTTTCGAGTAGAAATAATGAAGAGACAATAACTGCCAGTGGCAATAAATAGTACTATAAGCGGTCTGCAAGACACAGCTATTTGTAGATGTTGAACTACATTCTGGATTAAGAGATCAATGCACTTATAGAGGATTTAAGGTTTGGGTATGCAACAAAATCTGGATAATTAATTACCCGTTGAAAATATTAAAAACGGACTGCTAAACTAAATCTTCATCCGGTTACAGGAAATACAACTTTACAAATTCTCAATAAAATAGCGGCTCACTTTTTCCATTAAATGCACACGATCTTTTCCCCGAACATTGTGGGGATGTGTTGGATACACAAAAAAATCGACTTGTTTTCCCTGTTTTACACACTCGTTTAGAAATTTCATACTGTGCTGCATAACCACAGTCTGGTCTTGCACGCCATGAATCAGCATCAGTTTTCCCTGGAGATTTGAAACATGATTCAGCATATTCGATTCGCGGTAACCCTCCGGATTTTCCTGCGGCATGTCCATGTAACGCTCGCCATACATAATTTCATACAAACTCCAATCAACTACCGGCCCACCGGCAACACCAACTTTAAATGTTTCGGGATGACGCAACATTAAATTCAGTGTCATAAAACCACCGTAACTCCAACCATGAACCCCAATTCTTTCGGCATCGACAAACAGCAACGATTTTAAATATTCAATTCCCTGCATTTGATCCTCAGTTTCCAACACACCCAACTGGCGGTGAATTACCGTTTCAAAATCGCGGCCACGGTTGTTGGTTCCCCTATTATCGAGCGTAAAAGAAATGTAACCCTGCGATGCCATGTAATACTGCCACCAGCGTGCACTGTTGTGCCAGCTTTTATTTACGAGTTGCGAATGTGGCCCGCCGTAAACATAAACCACAACCGGGTACTTTTTATCGGGATCGAAATTTAACGGTTTGATTAAACGTCCGTACAAATCAGTTTTTCCGTCGTTAGTTTTTAAAGTTACCAAAGTATTTTTACCCAAGTTGTAATTTTCAAGTGGGTCATTTGCAGTTTGTAAATTGCGAATCAATTTCCCTTTTGATGAAATCAAATCTGTTTTTTGCGGAATAGCTGTCGCATTCCAATTGTCGATAATATAATCCGCCTCCGGACTTAATAACCCGCTATGAATTCCCTCCTCGGAAGTCAGCTTTTGGATTTTGCCCGTTTTAATTTCAACTTTATAAAGATGACTTTCAAGCGGGCTGTCCAATGTTCCTTCAACAAATACATTTTTTTCTTTTTCGTCGAAACCTAAAATGCGCGTAACTTCCCACTCCTCTTTTGTAATTTGTTGAACCAGCTCGCCATCGGTATTGTATTTATAAATATGAAACCATCCATCTTTCCGGCTCAGATAGTAAAATTCATTCTCATTCACTTTCGAAAATTGAATGGGAAAAAGCGGCTCCACGTATTTATTTGATTTCTCCTCAAATAGAGTTTTCACTTTCTCGCCCGAAATTACATCGTAACAATTCAGTTGCATGTGATTCTGCTCGCGATTTAATTTAGCTAAATAGATGTTTTTTTCGTCGGGCGACCAAGCAACGTTTGTTAAAAAATGATCGAGCGGTTCACCAGTATTTAAAAAAATAGTTTCACCGGTCTTTATATTGTAAACACCCAAAGTTACATGATGACTATTCATTCCTGCCATGGGATATTTAACGGGTGCATATTCCGCTTCGCGAGCCATAAAATCTACCAGCGGATAATCTTCTACCATCGATTCATCTTTTCTATAAAAAGCAATGTAATTTCCATTGGGTGAATTAAAAATACCGTTTGTAATACCAAATTCATTGCGATGAACCGTTTGTCCGTTTACAATTCCATTGCCACCATCGCTTGTAATTTGAACATTTTCCCCGCTGGAAAAAGCAACAAATAAATTGTCTTTTTTAGTAAACGACACAAATTTTCCAATTTCATTAAAAACTGCGTTCTCTGCATTTTCAGGTAATACTATTTTGAATTTAATATTCTTTTCATCAACATTTAAAACAAAATATTCCAAATTGCTTTCAATCAGAATTTCTGATTCATTCAACCACAAATAGCCCGAAAAAGCAGCGAATTTCAATTCTGTTATTTTTTTCAACTCCTCAACTGTCAAAACTAATTCTTTGTTGCCCGTTTTTACCGACTCAGCCCAAAGCATTTTTTCTTCAACAAAGGTAAATACATCATCGTTTTTCCATAAAACAGCTTTTAAAGTTAATGGTCGCAAATAAGTATAACGACCTAAAACGGCATCTTCCAAACTCATTTGTTTTTGTTGAGCAAAAGCAATCTGACTTATCAGAATAAAAAGAATTATTATTTTTTTCACAATTATAATTTTTCAAATTTGAGTTACGAAAGTAGCATTTGTCATCACAGTAAAAAAGAATTTTAATCACGAAAAACTATTCTCAATTGCATTGGTTAGAAAAACACTTTTGAGCTGCTGATTCTCTCTGAAATAAGAAATTAACGAAGGCAAAAAACTATGATATTTAACACTTCAATATTCCGGTTCAATAAAATTCTTATATTTAAAACCAAATGAGGATACTTTTAACAGGTGTAACAGGTTATGTTGGCAAACGTTTGCTCCCAGTGCTCATCGAAAAAAGGCACGAAATAATTTGTTGTGTAAGGGAAAAAAACCGACTCAAAATCCACGAAAAATTACTCAACCAGGTAGAGATTGTGGAGATCGATTTTTTGAAAGATCCTGAGCTGGAAAAATTTCCGAAAGACATTGACGCTGCGTATTACCTAATTCATTCCATGGCCACTTCATCCGAAAAATTTGATTCGATGGAATCGAAGGCTGCAGGCAATTTTAAGAACTACATGGAATCGACTTCCGTAAAACAGGTTATCTATTTAAGTGGGATTTCAAACCAAGATGAACTTTCGAAACACCTCACTTCGCGAAAAAAAGTAGAAGATATTTTAAAAAGTGACAACTATGCGTTAACCGTTTTGCGTGCCGGAATTATTGTTGGTTCGGGTAGTGCATCATTTGAAATGATTCGGGATATTGTTGAAAAACTTCCAATTCTTGTTACACCAAAATGGATTCTTACAAAAGCTCAACCCATTGCCATTCGCGATGTAATTACCTATTTACGGCGCGTTCTTTTTCATGAACAGTGCTTGAACAGGACCTTCGATATTGGAGGTCCGGAGGTTTTGACATACAAAGAAATGATGCTACAATATGCAAAAATCAGAAAACTTAAAAGAAGAATATATACTACTTCCTTAATCTCACCAAAAATTTCATCCTACTGGTTATTCTTTATCACATCGGTTTCGTATCCGCTGGCAATAAGTTTAGCCGATAGTATGAAAAACGAAGTAATTTGTAAAAATAACGAACTGGAGGAAATTCTAAAA
>CAYZBC010000467.1:0-3487 GCA_964476535.1 uncultured Maribellus sp. | reverse complement strand
ACTTAATGGGGTGTAATTATATTTCTATTAAGCCGTATATTTAACACCCCACCCTTTGGGCAATAAACAAACAATACAAACGGATCATTCTTTTTAGGAATTAGAAATAAAAGCGTATAAAAAAAAACCGACAGGCTCCGAGAAAGCCTGCCGGTAGAGTTAAATAACGCCCGTTAGGGCAATTAATAAACATTTAAAGTTAACAATTATGGCAAACATTGAAGAGTACAATGCCAGCATCGATGCTATTAAAGCAATTCCAGATGCAGAAGTGAAGTACCCAGGTATCCCAATTGAGGTTTACATTCAGGAGGCCGAAAACCTTCATCACTGGTGCCAGGATGACAAAGCAGCTTTGGAAGCTGCCGGATTAGACTGGGAAGTTGTTGATGCCATCTCGGTTAGGGCGGGCGCCACGCGCGAAACTCAGTCGATAGTAGTAGACGTGTATTTTCTGGTCTACTGGTTTACAAATATAATTATTTTTGTAATTCTGTTTTTAAATGCATTATGTTTTGTTATTACTTGAAGTAGTACCCTCTTTCAAGCTTAAGCCGAAAAGAGGGTACTGTCAACTGATTAAATTCTGCAATTTTTTTCATTTTTAGTATTTAATCCTGATTTGTAATTACTGGTATATCTGTTAACCCTGTTTTCTCCTTCGGGATATATTCCCGTTTCTTCCAATGTTTTTTCTGTACTCCTTGTTGGCAATGTGCATCAACCGGGAACATAAAATCCACGCTTCTGTGAGGGCGTTTGTTGTTGTACTTATACACCGAAATCTTCACTGCATCAAGAGCTGTATGATAATCAGAATAAGTCTCATTTAGATTATTCTCATCTTTTAGAATACCATTGATACGTTCTGCTATCGCATTTTCATGAGGATCACCATTTTCGGTCATCGAGATATTAATTTTTGATCCATTTAAATAGTTCACATAGTCGTTGCAACAATACTGGATGCCACGGTCTGAATGGTGGATAAGACCTTGTTTAATCCCTTCGCCAGAGATGGCCATCTCTAAGGCGTAATGCCCCCTTACTTGTGAGGTTGGGCCAAAGGCACCATCCAACAATCTTTCTGGAGTAAGCGTCGGTTATGAGCGACAGATAAACAAAACCTTTGGCTGTTCGAATGTAAGTGATATCGCTAACCCACAATCTACCAAAACTCAGCAACTCAATTTCTCTTATTAAATTTGGGTATTTACGATAAAAATGATTGAAATTGGTCGTTGTTGGGCCACGCTTACGCCGCCTGACTAGTAAACCATGCTCACGCAAAAGATTAAAAAACTTATCTCTACCATATTTAATATTATGTTCCTGTAGCGTCGGAGCCAGCAAAAAAAGAAGTTTTTCCGCCCCCATCCGCTTATGCTCATGGCGCAGTATTTTTGCTTGTTTCAGGATGAATACTTCCTGCATTTGAAGCCCCGATTGACGTTTTTTGTTATCATACCATGCCTGACGGCTATTCCCAAACAGCCCACACAATACCGCTTTGCTTGTTAATGGGTACATGTGTGCCAGTACGTCTACTGTTTTGGTCCAGACTTTTTTCTGATCTCAAGTTTGTAGTCATTCTCGGCTATGTCAATCATAGTGTTCAGGGCTACATTCTTCATTTGGGCAAGTTCTAGCTGCTTTTCAAGCTCTTTTATACGCTTTCCCTCTTACTATATTGTCTGCTCGGTCTTTTGAACTCATAGCCTGTAAAGATAGATGTAACTCATCTGAATACTTTTCCTGCCAGCGTCTTATTATCTTTTTATATTCTGTTGGATTCAAATGAAAGCGATCGCGGACATCCTGCATGCTCATATTTCCCAAATCGATTTGACTTACTAACCATCGTCGGAAACTTACTTCATAATCATTGTAATTAATCACCTTTTCTTCAAATCCTTCCATGTAATCGCTTAACATGGCTTCTTTTCCTTTTTTCATTTTCTTGACATTTTTGTGTCAAGCTATTTCAGAATAAGACATTCCAGTAATTTCTCTATCTCGGTTTTAAGTTTTGGCAGATGATTCGAAACTATTCCCCAAATAACAACATCATCGACTTTATCGTAACCATGAATTACCCAATTCCGTGTATCGATAATTTGTCTTGCATTTTTAATCTTAATTTTTTCATCCAATTTAAGGATTCTATTTGTTGCTTCGCCTATTATCTCAATTTCCCTCTCTACGCCTCTACGCAACAACTTGTTTCCTGATAATCAAAGAAGTTTCTACTCTCCCCCAGATATTCATTTATAGAATCTATGGACGTTTTAATATCAAAAAGATATTTCTTAATCTCACGCTTCATATATCAACTCTTTGGTTTCGTCAATACTTTCAATGAAATATGGATTTGACAAAGTTCTTTCAGTTACCAGGTCAATCTTCCTCTTGAACATTTCCCGTAATTTATACTGAAGCTTAAAATAGTTATTCGTGTATTGTTCAATAGAAAGGTTATCACTAAATGATATTAAAAAATCAATGTCACTATCGTCTCTAAAATTATCAGAAACAACAGAACCAAAGGCATAAAGTTTTTTTACCCCGAGCGACAAACAAATGTTTTTTAAGTCACCTATTTTATTTTCTAAAATTCGTTGCATAAGACTTTTTTTCAAAGTTAATCATTTTTTACTTCTGCTTAAATTTAAAATAAAGCGGAGTATAATACCAGATTAACCACAAAATATCGCGTGTAAATAAATTCTTTTCCCTTACTACTTCGTTAAAAAATCGTTCGGTAGCTTTGGTTCTGCTAAAACTTTATCATCTGATTATTGCTACACTCTGCATATCTCAAGCAAGCTTGGCTCTGCACTCACTTATCGCAATAATTTCGCCTTATAAAGGCGAAACCTAATCTTCTATCCAATATGGCATTTTATAGTCAAGTTGGCATAACCGTCTATTTGTTTAATAAATATCAAAACAAGAATTTTTTTGTTGGCAAAAATGAAATCTATCAACTAAAATATTTTTGTATTCATTCCTTGTAAAAACCTGCCGGCCGTCAGGGTTTCCTGAAAAAACAACGGAGCCCCCATCAAGGTAACCGCCAGGCAATAATTGTAGCTATGCAAATAGGCATCACCGCTCCCGCGCGATTGCATCGCGTGGCATTCTGCACTACTTAACAACAATAACATCATTCAATATTCCTTTTTCTTCTGCATAATCGGCTGCACTGCTATATAAATAATCTTCTTGCCTAAAAACTAATCCTTCTTCAACAGGATTATTATGGATGTAATTAATTTTTTCATCAATTACTTTGTTGCTCCATAATTCAATTGGGTGATTATCATGCCTCCAAAACTGATATTTAGTTACATTTGATGACTTATTACCTGCTTCCAGGAACTGCTCAAGTAAAAATTCTTTCCTACTCTCCTTTGGATTTTCAATAATGGCCTTTACAATTGCCTTGCTGGTAAATCGTTTGAAATCACCAATTATTAATTCTGGT
>CAYZBC010000466.1:0-3493 GCA_964476535.1 uncultured Maribellus sp. | reverse complement strand
ACAAACGGGTCGTGAACAAGAACCATCGGATAATATACAAAAAAAGGTTGATCGGCTTTGCGTTCAATAAAATCAGAAATGTAATCTGCAAATACCTGTGGTCCATAATTATCAGGATCTCTTGGTAAATCTTCACCATTTTGAGTAATTAATGGACTTGCAAACCGTTCGCCATCCTTTCTGGGACGATTCAACTGCCACAAACAATATTCATCGAAACCAAAATGAAAGGGTCGTGTAACATCCTGGTTGTTTTCATTATTGCGGTTTAAACCGTTTAATTGCCATTTCCCGGCAATTAAAGTGGCATAGCCGGCATCCTGCAATAAATTTCCAAATGTTTTTTGATTTGGATTCAGATATCCAAAATCCTCATAATTTCTGAAATTGAATTTTCCTGTCATTATTTTTACCCGCGACGGCGTACAAAGGGGCTGCGAGTAACAATGTTCAAACCGAAGTCCTTTTTCCGAAAGACGATCGATATTCGGAGTTCTATATTCCGTACTTCCATTTGCTCCTATACTTTCGTAACCCATATCGTCGGCCATGATAAGAACAATGTTTGGGCGTTGTTCTTCTTTGGAGCAAGAAATTAATCCGGCAAACAGTATTAAACCAATTAAAATGGAATAATTCTTCATCGTTTTCAAAGTTTAACAATTGTCAGGTTATTACCTGTGAAATGTCTCTGAAATAAAGGTAAGTCCGTCGTATAATCCGGTGCGCCAGTAACTCCATTCGTGTCCTCCATTTCGAACCCGGTATTCATGTGGAATTTCCATGTCACGCATTTTAACATGCAATGCTGTATTTCCTTTGTACAAAAAATCATCGTCGCCACAATCAATATAAAACCGGATTGATTTCAATTTTTCTGGTTCTACACTTTCTAACAAATGCAACGGACTGTTTGCTTTCCAATGTTCACTTACTTTCCCTTCTTGTTTCGGACCATAAATATTCTTAAAATAGTTATCATACGAGTCGTTTGCAAGAATCTCTTCATCGGTAAAAGTACCAGAACTCATGGCCACACACGAGGAGAATAATTCAGTATTTCTCATGGAAAGTATTAACGCCCCATATCCACCCATTGAAAGTCCGGCAATTGCACGAAATTCCTTTTTAGGACGAACCCGGTATTCTTTTTCAATAAAGGGAATAAACTCACTAACGAACATATCTTCCCAGGGATCTTTTCCATCGAAACTGTTAATGTACCACGAAACTTTACCGTCTGGCATTACAATAATACACGGAGGATAATCACCGTTTGCAATTCCTTTATCGGCAATTTGGTTCGCCTCACCAAACTGAATCCATCCTGTTTCGTCGTCGGAATAGCCATGTAATAAATATAAAATGGGATAACTTCTGTTGGATGTTTCGTAATCGGGTGGCAAATAAACCGAATATTCAACCGGATAATTTACCAACTTACTTTCAAACTTCAACGATTCGAATACTTTGCTATTTTGTGCAAATACAGAAACTGTATAAATAATTGCAATGGATATTAAGAGAATTTTTTTCATGATTAAGGCTGTATTTTAAGTGAATAACAAAGCTATTAATATTATAAGAAATGACGTAGACAAAATGTTTTTTAAAATATTTACTAAGTTTGGTTAAAAATCAATTTACTTTCAAAATGAACAAAATTCTATTTCTACTAATTGCCATTGTAATTATTTTTTCTTCGTGTACAAAAAATCAACAACTGGTTGAATTTAAGTCCTCACAATTTTTGATTGGGATTGACACGAAAGGCAACGTCGCGCAATTGCTTGACATTCAAAATAAGAAAGATTACATTTCAACAGATACTCTTTCGCCACTGCTTTCCTGCATGGTGAATTCAGAAATGATTTACCCGGTTTCAGCCGCTTTCGAAAATGGAAATCTAATCCTTTATTTTGAAGGGAATCTGGAAGGAAAAATCAAAGTAGAGGAGAAACCAACGCATGTAAATTTTGAAATTATTGAATTTAATCAAGCCGAAAATGTGGAGCTTGTTGTTTGGGGTCCCATTCCAACCACCATTAAAAAAATAATTGGTGAAACAGTTGGCGTAGTTCGTGGGGAGGAATTTGCTATTGGAATGCAAGCGTTGAATGCCAAAACATTGGGAGGTTATCCGTGGACTAGCAACGATTGTATGCCTCAATTCGATATTTTTGAACAGGAAGATTATTCTGATTTGAGTGAAGAAAACAAGCGCGAAACTTTATATCGGGTAGAGGCAGCTAAACCCGAAAAATTTGGAAGTACCATACAAAGTTATTGCAGAAATCGCAACAAAGAGCGAATTATCTCAAACTTAAACCACGAAAGATTTGTGTCGCCGGTTTATGATGACGGAGGTTTTATCGGTTCGAAAATGGCATTGTTTGGTTGTCCGGTTGAAGAAACATTGGAAACACTTGGAAAGATTGAAATAGCAGAAGGTCTTCCGCACCCAACCATCGATGGTATTTGGGGAAAACAAGCACGTTCTGCTTCTGCTGCTTATCTCATTTATGGTTTTAACGAACAGAACATCGAAGAGGCAATTAAATATACAAAACAAGCAGGTTTGCGTTATTTGTATCATCCCGGACCATTTAAAAACTGGGGACATTTCGAATTGAACGAAAGTGAATTTCCGAACGGTTGGGATGGTATGAAAACATGTGTAGAGAAAGCCAAAAAGGAGGGAATTCATTTGGGATTGCACACACTTTCGAATTTTACAACTACTAACGATCCTTACGTAACTCCAATACCTGACCCACGTTTGGCAAAGGTTGGTTCATCTGTTATAAACGAAAATATTGATGCCCTACAAACGGAAATTGAAATCGAATCGCCAGACTTTTTTAACCAATTTAAAAACAATCATTTGCATGGAGTAATGATTGGTGAAGAGTTAATTCGCTACGAAACGATATCGGAATCGGCACCCTGGAAATTATTAAACTGCGAACGCGGTGCATGGGAAACAAAAGCAGCAGCGCATAAAAAAAGCGATAAAATCAGCAAATTAATCGACCACGGGTACAAAGTATTTTTGACCAATACAGTATTGAGCATTGAACAGGCAGAGCGTTTGGCAGAGCTGTACAATTACTGTGGATTACGGCAGATTTCGTTCGATGGATTGGAAGGAAATCGTTCGACAGGAATGGGAAATTATGGTGAAATTATTTTTACAAAAACATGGTGGGATAATCTTTCTGAAGATACAAAAAACCACATGATTACCGATGCCAGCCGAACCACACACTATTTCTGGCACATTTACAGCCGGATGAACTGGGGTGAACCCTGGTATGCAGGTTTTCGGGAAAGTCAAACTGAATACCGCATGAAAAACCAAAAATATTTCTACCGAAATTTAATGCCGGGAATGTTGGGTTGGTTTAGTATGCGCAACAACACTCCGGTGGAAGACATTGAATGGATGCTCGCTCGTTCGGCTGCTTACAACGCAGGTTACGCTTTTGTTACC
>CAYZBC010000465.1:0-3495 GCA_964476535.1 uncultured Maribellus sp. | reverse complement strand
GGAAGCAATACTAAATCCATTTCTTTTTCAACCATTTCCAAAGCCCTTTGCACTACCAGAGTATCAACCCCGGGACAAAGGTGTTCGCCATGGTATTCCAAAACGCCCAGTGCCAAAGCAACAGGTGTATTCTTGTCAATAGCTTCCCTAATCTGGTCAGGGAACATTAATTCATAACGCATAATAAGTTGTTTTAAATATTGATAAATTAACTTTTCATAAAAACAGGATTTCTTACTTTAGATATCTAATAATTTTTGCCGGATTACCAGCAGCTAAAACATCGTCGGGAATATCTTTGGTAACAACACTACCAGCCCCAATAACTGTACAATTACCAATCCTGACACCAGGGCATATTGTGGTATTACCACCAATCCAAACATTATCACCTATTGTAACAGGTTTCCCATATTCTATTCTTGTTGCCCTTTCTTTCCAGTCCATCGGATGAGCTGCAGTATATATTTCTACTGATGGCCCTATCAATACATTATTACCAATAATTACTGTATTAACATCAAGTATTGTACAATTATAATTAATATATACATTACTCCCAAGGTGAATGTTGTATCCATAATCACAATATAAATGTTCTGAAAACCAAAGATTTGAACCTTGTATAGGACATAATCTTTTAAATATTTCAAGCTTTTTATGCTCGTTGTCCAGACTTATTGAATTAAGTTCTCTACATAATTTTACTGCATTGAGATGTTCGCTGGAAAGCACTGGATCTGACCCCATGTACAAATCTCCATTTAACATCTTTTCTTTTTCAGTCATATATCTTTTCTGCAATTTAAATGACAAATTTAAATTTCGGTGTATTTCATGAATCTGGATGAAAGTTTTTCAACACCACCTTTTTTGATGACAACTCCATTTTCCCAGCGGAGGCCGAAGTCATTTTCATAGAAGAATGTATCAACCTGGAAAGTCATGTTTTCCTGCAGGTCATATTGAGATGTTGATTCCATCCATGGTTTTTCTACTTCCATCATACCAATTGAATGACATGGCCCGTAAAGCATATATTGGCCAAACCCTTTAGCTTTTACCCAGTCTTCATACTCTTTAACGACACTTCCGGCAGGTTTGCCGGCACTCAAAAGTTCAATCGTTTTAAGATGGGCTTCCAAACCGAATTCTACCAGCCTTTTTTTGCGTTCCGGCAACGGTCCTATTGATATTGGCAAGCCGACACTTGACGAATAGCCGTTAACACGTGCTCCGATATTAAGCTGGATAACTTCGTTTTCTACGATTTTGTTATGGGTAGGCCTGGATATTGCATTATTGGTAGACGGTCCGCAGAAACAGTACAGAGAGTGGCCTTCGTATTCACCACCATGCTTATAGATTTCACGTTGAGCGATACCAATAACCTGGAATTCTGTCATTCCCGGTTTGATTTCATTTATAATAGCCTCTACTGCAAGTTCTGCAATTTTGTAAGCTTTTCTCATGTTATTAAGCTCATTTTTGCTTTTTACATACCTGAGTGGCCAGAAAGCATCATCGGCCTTTATAAGTTCCACACACGGGAAGTGTTTTTGCAATGACATGTATACTGGTAGGGGAGTGATTTGCCATCCTACGATACCAAGTTTTTTGATCTCTTTTTTCGGGAAATATTTTGCCACTATTTCCGGGTAGGTTAAAAAGGGCATACCCGGATAATCCGGTTCAGCTGATTCGCGATACTCGATCATAGTCTCTATATTTTTAAAGAAACTACGGTGAGCGGCATAATTTCCACTCTCAGGGCCTACCAGCAAAACTGCTTCTCCCTCTGCTGGAACAAAAACTGCAGCCGTTTCAAAAGTCGGCCAGTACTCACTCAGATATCTTACATGAGCCATATCTGATTCTGTAGCATGGACAAGACATGCATCAAGTCCGGCTGCTTTAATGTTTGACTGAAATTTTTTAATTCTCTCTTCAAATTCATTTTGTGGAATCGTTGTCGTCTTCATAATTGTAATTTTAAATTTTTTATTCTAAAATAGTCCTCTTTCCCTGACTGTTGGTAATTGGCTTTTCAGTGTTTCGGTTAAAATCTTTAATTTTTCTTTTAACGAATAGGGAGTATAAACATAGTCTTGTTCGAACTGGAATCCCAAACGTGAATCTCTGGTGGTAGCCAGCAACGAAAGTTCGGTTCGTTCCATCTCATCCCTTAAATTTTTAAATTTCTATTTGATTATGTTCGTAAATTCTTTAACGTTCAAATTCAGCTTCTCTGGTTCTGTTAGATGATTTTTCAATTGGGCAATTCTGTCCAGGTTGATTCTTCATGACTTACAATCCAAAGTAAATTATTCCAGCCGGCTCAGACAAACATGGTCAATTT
Organism: uncultured Maribellus sp.; assembly: GCA_964476535.1. Taxonomy (GTDB): domain Bacteria; phylum Bacteroidota; class Bacteroidia; order Bacteroidales; family Prolixibacteraceae; genus Draconibacterium. Next base: position 1,136 of record CAYZBC010000465.1, on the reverse strand, counting down.
TTTTACTATTTTTATTACATTTGCAGAAAGTCCAATTCATTTGGTATTTCCATAAAACTTATAAATGTTCAAAATTAGGCCATTTCAGTTACATGCAATAAAAATATTTTATCATAAAATAACCCGATTTTGACATGTTGCCGATTTTTCAAAAAATAGAAGCAAACATCAACCATTCTTTTTATGTGGAACACATGAAGTTTAAATGTTTCCCAAATCCTTTGCAATTCCACCCTGATATTGAACTGTTACTTGTTATCCGGGGAACCGGCACCCGGATTGTTGGGGATTCAATAGAATGCTTTACCCCTGGCGACCTGGTATTAATAGGAGAGAATGTTCCGCATGTGTGGTACAGCGATAAAGAATATATGCAAAAAGACAACAGTCTTTCTTCTGAAATAATATTTCTCCTTTTCAAAAAAGATGTTTTCGGAGATCAATTTTGGCAATTACCCGAATCAAAAAACATTCTTGACCGCCTTCAGCTTTCTCAAAGAGGAATTAAGATAGAAGGGGATACCCGGCATAAAGTTACTTCCTTAATGAAATCAATCACCGAAGTATCTGGATTTAAACGAATCACTTTACTTTTTTCAATTCTTGAGATAATTGCATCAAATAAAGAATTTCAACTATTGACTGGCCCAATAGCACAGGAAATAATAAACAGAAACGATTCAGATCGGCTCAATAAAGTGTATAAATATGCCGTCAACAATTATCATCAGGAGCTGACACTAAAAACAGTAGCGGCAATCGCTAATCTCTCTGTTCCAGCCTTTTGTCGGTATTTCAAAAAAAGAACCAATAAAACATTTATCCAGTTTCTGAACGAAATAAGGATTACTCACGCCTGCCACTTCCTTACAGAAGAAGAGCTCTCTGTTACATCGGTTTGTTATACCTGCGGATACACCAGTGTTTCCTACTTTATAAAAAAGTTCAAAGAAATAACAGGGCACACATCTTTATTTTATAAAAAGAAGTTTAACGCCACTTATTAAAAATTATGCACTGTCTCTGGTTGGATCAGTGCATAATTTACGGCAAACTAATTTTCAGGGGCTGAATCAATTCCGTCCTAAACGTTTTGGACAAACACAAATTTGACTCTAGAGTGGTCTATTTCAGGC
>CAYZBC010000464.1:0-3506 GCA_964476535.1 uncultured Maribellus sp. | reverse complement strand
TAATAATTGATTTAGAATAAAAACAGAAACAAAATAAAAAGCTAATTATCTTTGAGGCCACTCCGAAAAGTCAAAAAGCAGGTTATTGCGGGGCACGAAGCAATATTATACCATTGATAATAAATGTATTGAGATTGCTTCCTGCTTGGTTCCTCGCAATCGCAATGACGAAAAACAACTGTACGGAGCAGGCTCATAATTTAAAACGTAATAGATTAAACGATGAAAAATATTTATGTTCTCATTCAATGCTGTCTTTTTCTTGTGATTTTTAATATCAGTATCAATAGTTATGGCCAAAGTACCGATACCGTTCCACATCGTTATAAGGTTACGCTTCCGGAAGCGCACATTGGAAATTTAGATATAGACACTAAATTACTTGACAGTTACGGACTTTTACCTGAAAATATTAGACAGTTTTACTTTGATTCCCGACTTGTTTTTTCCGAAACCAAAGATGCCAATTTTACGAATACTGAGATTTTAGCAGCGGCAGAAAAATACAACATAGCATTATTAGGATGTCCCATGCTTGGTGACCTGAGAGAAGATGGTGTGAGCCTTTGGTTACGTTCGGCTACAACTTCTCCTTTGGTTATTAAAGTAATAAAATCGGATGGCAGCGATGAAAAATCATATTTTAAGAATTTGGTTGAGCCCGGTGTGGAACAAAGAATTGTATTAGATGACTTGTCCCCGGATACCAATTACAAATATGAAGTTTATACAAAAAAGCAGAAGATTGCAGAAGGCAGATTTACAACCTCGCCATCTCCCGGCGAAAAAGGTACATTTAAATTGGCCTTCGGATCATGTTTTCATAAAATAGGCCTACATAATCCGAATCTTATAAACCAGATTCTGAAAAGGGAGCCACTAGCGATGATGCTTATTGGCGATATTGCGGTTGACGACAGGGAAAACCGGATTAATATGCACCAATCTGATTATCTTCTTCGCGATGTTTCAAAAGCATGGCAAACACTCTCAGCCAATGTGCCATTATATTCTTCGTGGGATGATCATGATTATTTAAACAACGACCTTAGCGGTATTCCCAGGCGATTTAGTAAAGCAGACCGGGAAGCACTCCGTTCCGTGTGGTATCAAAATTGGAACAATCCGGAATACAAAGCAGAAGGCATTTATTTCAACACACGTATCGGACCAGTAGAATTGATTATGCTAGATACCCGGTCGTGCCGAAAAATAGAAGAACGCGGACAATATGGTTCTTATCTGGGTATTGTACAACAAAATTGGTTAAAAGAAACCTTGAAAAAGTCTACAGCGACTTATAAAATTATTTCAAGTGGAACCATGTGGAGCGACGATATTACCAATGGAAAAGATTCGTGGGGAACATGGGATACTTTGGCGCGGGAAGAAATTTTCAAACTGATAGAAACGGAAAATATCCCCGGTGTTTTATTGATTAGTGGCGACCGACATGGTGCACGCGGATTTACCATACCCCGACCATCGGGATTTGCTTTGTATGAATTTGAAGCTGCATCGCTCGGCGGAGTTCCCGGGCCTGATGCTATGGCCAAAGACCCGACGCATCAGCTTTTTGGTTATTATGGAACAGACGTAATTGCTTTTGGTGAATTTACTTTTGACACGAAAGGGATTGAGCCTCTCGTTATTTTTAGACTAATCGATGAATTTGGCAATATTTTGGAGAAACATGCTTTATCGTATAGTCAGTTAACACCTCGGGAATAAGGAAAAAGGTTGATAAGTAAAAATTTATTCTGCAATAAAGAAAGCACAATAAATACAACTATGTAAGGTCTGCAATGCCTGTTCCCAAACATCGGAAACCCAGCAATGAGTGAATGTTGAACTACATCCCGGATTGACGGCTTTATGGACTGGCTTTGTGTGTCATGCTAAGAGATAAATTAAACATTTAAACAATCATTAAAAAAGATACCTTTTGGAAAACTATTTTGAAAAACAATTTGAGCTAAGATATTTCGAAATGAATAAATTTGGAGAAGCTGCATCAACTACCATCTTAACTTTATTGGAAGAAACAGCTGCAGATCATTGCTATTCAATAAATCACAGTTTATACGACCTCGAGAAGCAAAATATTGGATGGGTATTGGTTTCTGGAATTGTAACAATGGATCGCTACCCAGGTTATAAAGAAAAAATAATCATTAGAACATGGTTGTCTGATTATTCTATGATTAAAGGAATTAGGGAAAACATTATTTATGATGAAAAACGAAATATTATAGGAAAAGCGAAAGGTCTTTGGGTTTTCTTCAATATTAAGAGGAGAAGACCTATTCAAATTTTTGATACGATTAAAGAAAGATGGTCGTACTGTATCGATGAAAGTATAAATCATGACATTTCTAAAAAGATTAAACCAATTGACTCTGCCATACACATCAAAGAGTTTAAAGTCAATCGGTTTGATGTAGATAACAACCAGCATGTAAACAATATTAGATATTTACAATGGTTAATAGAATCAATTTCAGAAGAAATTACTGATAATTTTCATTTACACTCTATCGACGGACGGTTTATTGCAGAGGCTCAATATGGCGACACAATTCTTTCTTTTACTGAAAGGGATATAATTGATAATTCTTACATCCACACAATAAAGACTCAAAAGAACAATAAAGTATGTGCCACGGCCAAAACGTTTTGGACGAAAAGAATTTAATAACACGAACACACAATCGAGTACGCCAGGGGAATTTGACTTCATCGATTTTCAATTCGCCAATCCATTTTATCCTTAGAGAATGCAGGTAGTAAAAGACGGGATGCAAACATTTGTCAGTGATTTTTCTATAATAATTTAACCAGCCACGTATCTTTAAAAATGCCACACACAGCTATTTAATCCACCCCAAAATTTGTATTTTATGATTTTATTCAGAGCTTTCAAATAGGTACGCTCATGCTGGGCACACACAAAGTACATATTTAGCTTCGCTGATTTCCGCTGCGCTCCAATTCAGAGCGGGTTCAGTGCGGCAATCAACGGCAGATTCTCGTATCGCCATTCATGTCCCCGCGGATATGAACGCTCTCCGTAATCCGCTCCGCAACAATCAAAAACCGTTAGATTTAATTTTAAAAAAATACTGTAGCATAAACAAAATTAATTTCTTTTGACAATATCATTTGATATTATCATGACATTTAGAATATGAAACCACCTTACGAATTAACAAGTCGGATTTTGAAATTAATTGCTTCTATTTCAGAAAAAATTGGAGAGGTTAATGCTGCACATCAAAATAAACCACCTACAGAATTAAGAAAAAGAAACAGGATTAAAACCATTCAATATTCACTTGAAATTGAGGGAAATACGCTAACAGTTTAACAGATTGCGGATTTATTAAACAACAAAAGAGTTTTAGCTCCAACGAAAGATATTATAGAAGTAAAAAATGCGATTAACGTTTATAGTAAATAATCCTCGGGGCAAGCCCACGAGGCATTAAAATATTTTCAACTGATGA
>CAYZBC010000463.1:0-3506 GCA_964476535.1 uncultured Maribellus sp. | reverse complement strand
AGAAGCTGATTAACGGGCAAAACGTAAAACTGCGTTTGCTTGAACCGATTGAAACTGGCGGTATTGAATTTCCGAAGCATTCGATTATTACCGGCATTGCACAAATCCAGGGGGAACGTTTGTTTATTTCAATCAACTCTCTGGAGCATATGGGCAACATTATTCCGGTTCAACTTACGGCTTATGATACCGATGGGCAGGCTGGATTATTTATCCCCGGCTCGATGGAGGTAAATGCCATAAAAGAAATCACCGCGTCCATGGGTCGCGATGCCGGAACCAGTATCAATCTCTCACAAGGCACTACTGCCGGACAGCAATTGGCTGCGGATGTTGGGCGTAGTTTTATTCAGGGCACTTCGCAGTTTGTTTCCAAGAAAATACGAAGTTCAAAAGTTTCTCTAAAAGCCGGACATAGATTGTTGTTAATGGCTAATAATCAAAATTAATCATACTTAAAATTCAAGAAAAATGAAACAATTAATTATCATATCAATTCTAATTTCATCGCTATCAATCCCCCTTTTTGCACAAAACGACCATACAAAAGTAATCTCAAAAGACCGGGTAATTCCATCCTACTATTTAGAGGTAACCTACGATAAAACGGTTCACTTGATTTTGCCCTCGGCTATTACTTACATCGACCTGGGTTCATCCAACATTATTGCAGGTAAAGCAGATGGTGCTGAAAATGTTTTACGTGTAAAAGCTGCCGTTAAAGATTTCAAAGAAGAAACCAATTTTTCGCTGATTACCGATGAAGGAAGTTTTTATTCGTTTATTGTTAATTATTCCGAGAATCCTGCCAAACTGAACATTGAAATGAAAGATTTTATCCACGATGGGAAATTGGTCAACCGTCCCAATAACTCCATGGAAATTTATCTAAGTGAACTGGGCGATGAATCTCCCAAAACCGTGCAATTGGCTATGGCAGAAATCTATAAATCCAGCCGAAAAACCGTAAAAAATGTAAAAAGCAAACAGTTTGGAATTGAGTACTTGCTTCGGGGAATTTTCAGTCATAACGGGATGCTGTTCCTGCATACACAAATTGAAAATACAACAGACATTCCTTTTGACATCGACTTTATTGTTTTCAAAATAGTCGATAAAAAAGTAACTAAACGAACAGCTATCCAGGAGACAATAATAAAACCGGTACGAGCTTATAATTTCGTGACTTCTGTTCCCGGAAAATCCTCAGAATGCACGGTGTTTGCTTTCGAAAAATTTACCATCCCCGATAAAAAGCAACTGGTAGTTGAGCTGTTTGAAAAGAACGCAGGGAGGCATCAGCGGTTTGTGATTAAAAACAGTGATTTTACAAAAACACGGACAATCGGAAAATTATAGTTCGAATAATTGAATGTAAGTAAAAGCAAAAACAGGGGCTATCTGAATCAAATAGCCCCTGTTTTCAAAATATTTGAAATTATAAAATTCCTTCATCGGCAAAACTTAAATAACCCTCATCAGTTACAATCAGATGGTCTAAAAGACTTAAATCAAGAAGCTGACAGGCACTTTTTAGTTTCTCTGTAATTTTAATGTCTTCCCTGCTGGCAGCAAGGTTCCCACTTGGGTGGTTGTGTGAATTATGCAAAGCTTTCCATAATTCACATTATGCGAAGTAAATTATTATGCAAAGCAACAGGTTTAAATGCTTCTTTTTAAAGCAATTGATATAAATTTACTTTGCATAATAATTTTTCAGAATTGAGGAAAAGAAAAGAGAATGAAAAGATTATTTATGAGAAAATCAGTTAATATTCCCTAAGCTTTTCAAAAGCTATGCATTTGTTTCAAGTTGTAGCAAATTTTGTATATATCCGTTATCCTTACTTCCATAAAATCCGAACTTTGCAGGCTAATAGCCTAAAAATAAGTTCTATAATATGAGTCTATGTTAGGATTTTATATAAACTTTGCGGCGTTTAATAACTACTAATTACAAATAAATATGAACGTCGAAAATTTAAGAAGAACGTATCCTCTTCTCATAGACTACCTGCGAGAGAATGGATACGCAAAAGTTTATATCAATGAGTTTCTCACTGATATTAAGCAGGTTTTAAGAGGAGCAAGTGACCCGAGAATCAATTCTTATGAAGAATATTACAAGTCTTTGAATACGAAGTTTACAAAATCAACGCTTCATCATAAGTTCAAGATTATCGGTAAGATTAAGCAATTTGATTTGAAAGGAATTTTTCCAACTTCTATCCACCGTTGCAGTTTTTTAAAACAAGATAACTATGAGTGCCTTTCTCCTGAATATAAGAATGTTATTGATGTTTTTGTAAAATCAGCAACAAATCGAGGTTTATCAGAATCGTATATCAGACACTTGAAACTGGCGGGAGCTAAGTTCTTCGATTATCAACAAATTCATGGATCATATTCTCTACTTGATGTTTCTGAAAGAACTGTACAGAACTATTTCTATGACGGGGAGAAGATTGTAAGAGGGTTTGATGTTATGAAGCAAATCAAGAACCTTCTGAAAGAATTTATTCCTCACTATCATAATGGTGAATGTGAAAGAATTATTTCCTTTCTCCCTATAATGAAAAAGTCCCACAAGACGTATCCATTTTTAGAAGAGGAAGAGCTGGAAAAAATCAAATCTGTTCTTTTTAGTGATAATTGTACAAATCTAACTCTTCGTGATAAGGCTATTGTAACTATAGCTTTCTACACAGGTCTTCGAGGTTGTGATATTGCTGCACTTACGTTTGATAACATTGATTGGGAGCATAATATAATCCATCTTATCCAAAACAAAACAGGTGCACCATTGACATTGCCTTTACGTCCAGTTGTAGGTAATGCAATTTTTGATTACGTAGAGAAGGAAAGACCTGACTCTGATAATGAAACGATTTTTTTGACTCGGGATAAAAAGACAAGAAAGCTCAGTACTACATCCATTTATAATGCTACAATTGCTGTGTTGACAAAACCTATTTCTCAACGTTCCAGAATATATCCAATAATTTCTTTTTTACAATATGCGTACCAGCGAAAGTGGATAAATTTAAAAGTGCCGAAGGTCCCTCATGCTAAGCCTAACACCCATATACCTCACGCCTTTAGCGAAAAGGAACTGAAAAACTTCTTCAAGGCATGTGATGAGATCAAGAATGGTGTTCCTATACAGGTAAAACTTCGGAAGATTGAGGTTCCTGTTTTCTTTAGGCTTCTCTATAGTACCGGCCTTAGAACTACAGAGGCCAGACTGCTGAGAAAAAAGGATGTTAATCTTCAAAATGGGGTTATCAATGTTTGTTATACCAAAGGGTATAATGAGCACCGGATTGTACTTCATGACACGATGAGAGAACTACTTATTCGTTATGATAAAGCTATATCGAAATTAATGCCTAGTGTTGAGTTAATATAGATATGACGGATATTTAGTGTATCTTTGAGCAAAAAAACTATGATACACTATACTATCAAATTGAATCAATCTGAGGTTACAGAGTTAACCAAAGTAA
>CAYZBC010000462.1:0-3523 GCA_964476535.1 uncultured Maribellus sp. | reverse complement strand
TAAATTCATGCATCATCACAAAAAAACGCAATAAAATGAAACAATTTTTGGCAATTGGATTATTTACAATTATTACAGCGCTCTTTCCGACAAACTGCACATATAAAGCAACGGTTGAGAGCGGCACTGGCGTTACTTTTGGAGACAGCCTTTATCTCGCTAACGTACCACCCCAACCGGGAGAGGAAACATGGAAGTTTATCGAAGAACTTAAAGCTCCTCTGTGGACAAAGCACAACTGGAAGTCCAAAGCCCCTGGTTTAGAGCAGGTCGATCTTTCGGAAGGTGTTATTCTCAAAAAGAAATTTTCCGACCCTGAAGGGCGGCTTGAAACTGCTTATAAAGATTTACTCCTGTTCCTTACCGCAGGTAATGTAACAACTGATAAAGGAAAGTATGTGATTGAATTTTTACCATCGTCTGATTTAACGGGAGAGGCTTTTCGTTTGGAAGTTAACGAGCGTAATTGCCGTATTTGGGCAGGAAATGTGGAAGGTATCCGGCGCGGTATTTTTTATATTGAAGATGAAATGCTCCGTTTCCGTGCTCCTTTTTTGCCTTTGGGAACGATTGAGAAAGAGCCTGCTATCCAAAGCCGAATATCGCGTTGTTTCTTCGGTCCCATCAAAAGGCCGCCAGTAATGCGCGATGAGTTAATGGATAATGTCGATTATTATCCAGAAAATTATCTTAACCGTCTTGCACATGAAGGAGTGAACGGATTGTGGCTTACAGTAGAGTTCAGAGACCTGGTAGCTACCAAATTTACACCTGATTCAGGGGAAGATTCAGCAAAACGGCTGGCCAAACTTAAGCAGACTGTGAATAAATGCCTCCAATACGGGATAAAAACTTATATATTTTGTATTGAGCCCAGGTCATGGAAAGCCGATGATCCTATTTTGAAAAACCACCCCGAATTGGGAGGGCATTCTTCTGGAAACAGACATTTTTTTTGCCCGTTCAGTAAGACAGCTAATGAATATCTTTATGAATCGGTTAATAAGATATTTATAGCAGTTCCGGAACTCGGAGGAATAATAAATATTACACACGGGGAAAGGCCAACAACTTGTCTGAGCGCAGTTTCTTCATTTAGCGATCATTCGGGCAGGATAAATTGCCCGCAATGTAGTGACAAAGAACCATGGGAAATACTCTATGCTTCCCTGTCTGCAATGCAAAGAGGAATGCATGACGTTAACCCTGATGCCGAACTTATAAGCTGGTTGTATATGCCGCAACCCCAAAGATTCCACCCCGGAGATGTATATAAATTGGGTAAATGGGTTTATGATCTTCCGGTACACACTCCTAAAGGGGTCGTTCTTCAGTTTAATTTTGAATCAGGAGTGGAAATTGAAGCGTTTGGAAAAAAGCTGGTGGGAGGAGACTACTGGATATCAAAACCCGGCCCCAGCGACCGGTTTAAAGATATAGCAAATATTGCACGGGAGCATGGCACACGGATGTCGGCAAAAATACAAACAGGAAACTCACATGAAGTAGCAACTGTTCCATTTATTCCTGTGCCTTCCCTTTTGTACGAAAAATTTTCTGCTATGCAGAACCTGGGTGTGTCGCATACTATGTTATGCTGGTATTTTGGAAATTATCCGGGATTAATGAATAAATCAGCCGGACTGTTATCAATGAATGATATTGCCAAAGATGAAGAAGAATTTATGCATCAGTTGGCATCGATCTACTGGAAAGAGAGAGATGTACCTGAAATAGTTGAAGCATGGAAGCATTTTAGCAAGGGATATAAAAATTACCCTCTGACCAATCATTTTCAATATTACGGGCCAATGCACGATGGGCCGGTATGGCCTCTATTGCTGAAACCTGCAGATGCTCCTCTGGCGCCAACATGGCAGATTAGTTCCAGCTCAACCCTTAAACCTTGGCCCCCGAGCGGTGATAGAGTCGGCGAATGTATCGGAGGAGTTCTAACACTTGAAGAGGTTGTGGAACTTGCCCACCGTATGACAACTTCGTGGGATAAAGGAGTACAAATATTAAAAAAACTGGAACCAAATTATTTAAATGAAAAGGAAAGAATATTAGATATCGGAGTTGCAAAAGCTTTGGGAATCCAATTTCGAAGCGGATACAATATTTTGAATTTTTATATGTTGCGTGAAAAAATGCTACGGATGGATAGCAGGGAAAGGTTAGATATATTAAACCAGTTAATTGATATTATAAAAGAAGAAATAGCTATGGATGAGCAATTACTGATCCTTTGTAATAATGATTCAAGACTGGGATTTCATTCAGAGGCTGAGGGATATAAATATTTTCCTGAAAAAATTGAATGGAGGATAGCAGAGCTAAATAAAGTTTTGGGAAATGATGTGCCAGCCATTGAAAAACTTATCAAAAAAGGAGAACTTTTATTTCCCGAATATACAGGTAAATGCCCTGAAGGGGCAATTGCAAATTGCGTGAAAACTTCGGATATTAATCTAAATAGTAACATTCAGATACCTTCAGAACTCCAATGGCAAGAACTGAATAAGGGTAAAAATGACAGTCAATTGCAATGGGCATCAGCAAGAGACTCCAATGCATTATACATTTGGGTAACTGAAAAATCGTCAACTGGTCAAAGGCTAGAAGATGATCAAATCTTCGGTGTGCAAGTAAAGGTAGAACCAAAGAGACTTTATCCTGCTTTCCATTTTTCTTTCAGTAAAATGAATGAACACAATGCAGGCGCTCCTATTCGAAACCTAGGATACTCATTAATCTATACAGCAGGTTTCCGAGAGGTTGAAGCACAGGGTCAAAAGTATATTGTATCTCGGATACCGTTCAATATTTTGAGAACATATCCAGCACAATCTGATCCCATACGTGTTAACATCGCTGTGCAAAAGAGTGGAGCAGGCACTTATTCTTGGTGTCCTGAAAATCCGGTTACCTCAAGACTAATTCTTGGAAATGATAATCCGGCGGATTTGGGTTGGCTGATTTTTATTTGAGATAAAAGTGATTTACAGAAAAATCTATTGATGGCAAATCAACATGTTTTATTCCTGAAACTGGTATGGTGTAACACCTTTAGTTTTTTTAAACTGCCGATTGAAATTAAAAAGATTCTCAAATCCGGACTCATAAGCAATTTTCGAAATATACTGTGTTGCATCTATCAATAGCCTGAATGAGTAATCAATCCGTACATTCATCAGGTATAATTTTACTGGGGTATGCACTTAAAACATACATAAGCTTGCAAAGACATGAAATACAGTCATTTACCATATTTTTATAAAAATACATTTAAGTGGCTGTATATCAGGTTCATAGCAAGGATTAGTGTGTAGCATGTGCATACCCCAATAATTTTAATGGCTTCCGTAATGAATAGTGTGTATTCCCAATTTTGTGAGCACTTCCGTTAAATGCCAGAATTTTTTGCATTTTTAGTCAATCCTGTCCTAAACGTTTTGGACAAAGACCAATTTGACTCTAGAGTGGTCTATTTCAGGCTATTTTCATAAACTTTCAAAACAGG
>CAYZBC010000461.1:0-3539 GCA_964476535.1 uncultured Maribellus sp. | reverse complement strand
AATATTTATCTTTTTATTGCAATCCTAAAAGTTGCATTTATTACTTGAATTTAAGCAGTTATAATATTTATATATTTCATTTTTATTTAATTTAATGTGTGATTAAAAGCTTATCTCTAATCCGCAGGCATACGAGCGCTTAATGGGATAATTTTGACTGAGCATCTCAGGATCGAACTGATCCGGAACTTTGGAAATCACCCCTAAATTATACCCTGATACATAAAACCGCAGTCCCTTAACAGGTACTTTGCTTAAAACTTTTGCAGGAAGGGTATATCCCAGAGTCATACTTTTTAGCCTGATATAACTTGCATTTACCAGCAGTCGGGATTGTTCTCTAATATTATACCCAGAATCAAACTTATACATTGGGTATAATGCATCCCGGTTCGTTTCTGTCCATGTATTTTCTAAAAAATCCTTAACAGGCACATATTGTTCACTATTAATTTGCCCCCAAAATTCGCGGGCATTGAAAGGTATCATAAAATCACGCTTTCCTACTCCCTGCAGGAATAAACTAAGCTCAAAATTTTTCCAGGAAAAAGAGCTGTTAAGCCCAAATTGATATCTGTTAGTATTATTTCCGATTATCTTTCGATCCCCAGGATTGTCTACAGTTCCTTCACCATAATCAATTTTTTCATCGTTATTTAGATCTTTGTAATGCATGTCTCCCTGCTCCCAGACTCCTCCATATAAGAAGGATTGATCGGCAGACATATCTATTTCTTCCTGATCCTGAAAGATGCCCACAGTCTCATAACCCCATATTTCACCCATTTCCCTGCCTACATATAAGGTACTTATCAATTTATTCGGATTGCTGTCAAATCGGGTTATTTCTGTGCGAGAATCAGAAAGAACAGCTGAAATATTATACTTTAATCCATGTAAAGTTGTATTGTGCCAGCCAACAGATAATTCCCATCCCTGTGTTTTCATTTCTCCTGAATTAATATTTGGCATAGATGCGCCTAATACAGAAGGAGCTTTGCCTGCATTTGTAAGCATATCAAATACAAATCTGTTATACCAGTCAAATGTTACATTTAACTTTTCAAAAAGAGTTGCATCCAGGCCGGCATTAGTAGTTGTAGATGTTTGCCACGTTAGGTTAGCACTGGTTAATGCAGGTGGCTCAATACCAAGCGGCCGCTCACCATCTATTATGTACTCTAACCGTGGATCTATTCCATAAGATTGTATATAAGCATAAGTAGATACATCTTGATTCCCTAAACTTCCATAAGATAAACGAAGTTTTAAATCTGTTAATGTTTTATCCGACCACTTCATGAATGATTCATCAGATATTCTCCAACCCATAGAGAATGAAGGAAAAAAGGCAAATCTACTGTCTTTTGAGAACCTGGATGTTCCATCATACCTGCCATTAAATTCAAAAAGGTATTTCCCCTCATAGTCATAATTTGCTCTAAAAAACACCCCTCTAACTGCCCATTCATACATACTGTCGCCAGCGAATTTCTGCCCCGTTGTTGCCTGAATAAATGGAATGGAGTTTGTAATGAATTCCTGTCCTTCCCCATAAAAATATTTTGAAACATACGATTCTTCGTTGAATCCAGTGAGGGCATGAAAATTATGTTTATCCGAAAATGTCTTTTTATAATCAAAATACACGTTTGTTACACGATAATTATTATTAGTCTGGCTCTTATATGAATAACTTGGATAGGTTCCGGCACTAGTAAAAGCCCAATTTTCATAAACCCTATCGTATTCAAGCATATTGGAACTATAATAATTATGTGTTGCCTGATATGCAAATTCGCCGGTGAGTGATAAGCCATCCACAATCTGAGCAGTGGCTGATGCAAATAACTTGGCATTTTCTCCTTCTGTAGTCTTTTGATCTTTTTCAAACTCCATTAATCCGAGAAACAGGTCTGTTGGTACATTCTGAAATCCTTCAGGTGCATAGTCCGGAGTACGCTCAGGATATAATGCTTCCCTAAAATTAGAAAAGGATTTCCAGATATTCGCCCCACCAACATTCGGTTCTTTGTATATTCTTTTATTATAACTAGTATTTAGTTTTACCTGAATCCAATCTGATATGTCCGTTGTAAGGTTTGCTATTGCATTATAACGCTTAGAATTGTCGGTGCCATAGGCATAAAAGCCTTCCTGGTTTTGATATCCGAATGATGTATAATAATTGATTTTTTTATCTCCCCCCGTCACACTTAAATTATGCTTTTGCATAGGAGTCCAATCTCGTATGCCTGTTTCATAAGGATTGGAATTCCCGCACCATAATATTAAGTTTCCATCCATCATATAAGGAGGTGCTGTCTCCGGATTTTCATTATAATTTTTGATTGTGGTTAACATATCTTCCGTGAACCTGGGAGCTGCTTGTTTTGCTTCATTTGCGGAGTTATGTGCCAATGCCATTTCGTAAGAATTTAATCTCTCAGGAATACGGGTAGGTGTATCAAAGGAAAACATATTGCTGTAGGTTATCTTAGGTGCTTCGTTCTTTTTTCCTTGCTTGGTATTAACAAGGATAACCCCGTTCGCTGCTCTTGCACCATATATTGCACATGATGCTGCATCTTTAAGAACAGAAACGCTTTCTATATCTTCCGGATTGATCATGTTGATATTTCCTTCTACCCCATCGATTAATATATAGGGAGAGCCAGTGATAAAAGATGATCCAGATATAGATGTGGCCCCACGGATATTATAAGAAGGATCACTTTTAGGACTTCCATTGGCAATAGAGATATTTAAGTTAGGGATCAATCCCTGTAATCCTTGACCAACATTTGCAATAGCCCTATTTTTTATTACATCTGAATTAATATGACCCACAGCCCCGGTCAGATTCGCCTTCTTTTGCGTTCCAAAACCAACAGCCACCACTTCTTCAATGCCAATAGCATCCATCGTCATAATAACATTAATAGTTGATTTACCAGCAACAGGTATTTCCTGCGATTTCATCCCCACAAACGAGAATACCAGTGTGGCGTTATCAGGAATGTTCGAAATGGAATAATTTCCATCCATGTTGGTAACTGTTCCCTGTGTTGTGCCTTTAATAATTACGGTTACTCCGGGAAGCGGTAATCCCTGTTCATCTGTTACTTTACCAGAAACAGATTTTTGCAGAGCAACTGAAGCCAACAAAGAATTTGCTTCTCCATCGCGGTGTACCACTATCAAACGGTTATTCAACGTATAAGTGATATTGGTGCCATCCAGAATTTTTTCAAGAATTTTTTCAACGGTTTGATTTTTAAAATCAACATCCACTTTTTTACTTAAATCAATCTGTTTCAGATTGTAAATAAATGAGAATTCAGACTGATCCTCAATTTTTCCAAAGACCTCTTCCAACGTTAAGTTGTTCCCTGAGATATTTAGCTTCGTACTCTGTGAATAAACAGAAGCTGAAACCTGTACCAAGGCAACAAACATAAACATGCAAATTAGTTTCATAATCCGATAAATTTTGGGAAGGTTGACAAATGAGTCACTACTTCCACGAATTCGTTTTT
>CAYZBC010000460.1:0-3559 GCA_964476535.1 uncultured Maribellus sp. | reverse complement strand
AAACTATTAAACTCTTGCCAAATAGTACAAGAATATTAGAAATAAGATACTAAATCCTTGTGCATTCCCATCAAATTTTGTAAAATCTTCCCTTTGAATTTCATTTAACCCAAATTTATTCTTTTTAAACTTCTTCTTAAAATAGTTCTTAAATACCTCTTCCCCAAAATGCCCAAATGGAGGATTTCCAATATCATGAACAAGACATACGTTCTTAAGAATTATTGGTATTTCTCTTAAAACCTTGTCCTTATCTAACCCTGATAATACCAAAAAACGGTCATCTTCTGCGAGCCTTATTCCAAGAGAATACCCAATAGCCATAACTTCAAGAGAATGAGTCAATCTCGAATGTATATTATCATCTGTTGTTAATGGAATCACTTGGGTTTTATCATGCATCCTGCGAATTGCTGGACTAAAAATTACACGACCGAAATCACTCTCAAATTCATTTCTCGGATCATTTTTCGTGTTTCGTTCTGAATAACCTTTTAAACGGTCTGCATTTAAATATTTATCCCAATTCATATTATTTAGATTTTAACATTAGCTACCAAGATGCTTCGTTGTCATCATCTTGAAATAAAAACAACAGCAAATAGAAATTATATATTCATGAAAGATTCGCGACTTTCCGATTTTACAAAATCATATTCTTCAATTTTGGCCCGAGAACAAAATAACAAAAAAATCCCGACAAACATATGTCAGAATTTTATCTTTATTTTCTTCGTCAAACTAGAAACAAAGTATTTCATCAGTCAGTTCTTCAAAGTTGCTATGTTTGATTCTTATATTTTATCATCCACATTTAGATATAAATCGTAAAAACTGCAATTCCCAGATTATTATGAATTTATTTTCAGGACAGGTGATATTTATTCATTGATAGATGTAGATGAAATTAAGGTTCAAGAACAGGAAGAATTTAGCTATGCTAAAATTACGCTAAAACAAGCAACATTAAATCGGCGTTTTTATAGTCTTCAGAATAAGTCAAATAACTTTCCAATTCAGAATGTATTTAGTATACGTCAGGCCGAATCAAACTATGATTGTTCAATTTAGTGTTAAAAAGATAAATCTGTTACTTTTGATATTAAAGGTGTTCAATTTGTTTAAAAGTAAAAACTAAGATATATTTATTCGAAATGAAGGAAAGCTTATTTCAAATTCTATTTATAAATTTTATTCTGGTAAAAAAAAGAGTTAAAGCATTTGGTAAATTATTGTACTGTTTTATCCTCACTTTCTTTTTTCTTATTCTTATTTCAAATGTGTCAGTAGCACAGCTCAAAGCAGAAGTAAATGTAAATTGTGGTATTCCAACACTTTCAATTGATGGAAAAACTTATCCGCCATATGCATACATGTCATATTTAGGAGAAAAAAAGTATTACAAAGAAGTAGCAGCAACCGGTATTCATTTGTATAATATTCCCTCTTATCTTGGAAGTGGCGGAATCAATACAGAATCAGGAATTGGCCCTTTCAGGTTACCCATTTGGATTGGCGAAGATGAATATGATTTTTCGGGTTTAATCAAAGATTTTGAAGATATAATACAATCAGATCCTCAGGCGAGAGTGATTATTCGATTTTATTTAGATCCCCCTTTGTGGTGGGAGAAGATAAATCCGGATGCCTGTTGTCAATTGGCTGATGGAAGTACATTTCGGCAGTGTTTTGCTTCTGGAAAATGGAGAAATGAAACAGGTAAAGTTTTTCAGTATTGTATCGATTGGTTGTTAAAGTCCCCCTATTCAAATTATTTAGCAGGAATTCATGTTGCGAGTGGTTTCACTGAAGAATGGTTTTACCATCCCAAACAATATCACGATAAAAACCCTGTTCGTACAGAAGCATTTCGGCAATGGTTAAGTGTCAAATACAATAATAATCCAGTTAGCCTGCAAAATACCTGGAACAATAAAAACGTTACTTTTGAAACAGCAGAATTAGCAAACATCAGTGAATCAGAGCATAGGACAGAATGGAGGGATCCAACGAAAGAAAATAATTATATTGATACCTATCGGTTTCAAGCCGAAGTAATGGTTAACAACATTGCTTATTTCTGCAAAATTGTGAAGGAAACAAGTCATGGAAATCTGCTTACCGGAGCTTTTTATGGCTATCATTATTTTGTAACCGATGCCAGACGAGGACACGGTGCATTGGCTAAATTATTGGATTGTCCCGATCTGGATTATCTTTCAAGTCCGAATGTTTACAATCGGGTGATAGGTGAAGATTGGGCTCCAATGGCAGCAGTACAATCGGTACAATTGCATAGGAAACTTTGGCTTGCCGAAAATGACACCCGTACTTCAATAACAACATTATTAAAAAATCGATCCCACGGAATTGCTCCTCCGGGTCAATATGAAAGCGGAGTATGGCTTGGTCCCGAAGATATGGAAACATCTGTAGCCCTATTATGGAAAAACAGTGCGCGGATGCTTACTCATGGGTATGGAGGATGGTGGTTTGATATGTGGGGCGGTTGGTTTAGCAATCCTGAATTATTGAATGTATTGGAAAAAACACAGCATTGGTATTCTGAATTTCCCCCTAAACCGGATGAAAAGATACAGTCGCAGGTAGGTGTATTTGTTGATGAAGAACTGTCTTTTTGGGATGCAGGTTATGGAAGGCTTACCGATAATATTTTATCGAATCGTTATCCTCTGGCAAAAACCGGAGCACCTCATGATCTATTCCTCCGTTCAGATTTGGCAGATACTATTTCCGGAAATCAATATAAAGTAATTTGGCTTATGGGATTTCTTGAGTTAAACAAAGAAGAAACAGATAAGATACAGAAATGGAGGAAACAGGGAATTACCGTTTTATGGACAAATGGGAAAGGAACACGTATTTTTAATAATAATGAAGAAATTTTTCGTAGCGGAAAATTTAAGTGGACTGATTTGGAATTAAGGGAACTTTGGAAAAAGGCAGGTGTACATCTTTTTATTAATACCGGCGATGTGTTTTATATTGGTAATAATTGGTTATCAATCCATACGCTTGGTGGTGGTGAAAGAACAATTAACTTTCCATTTTATACAAAAATTGTAGATGTGCTAAAACAACAAATAGTGGCTGATTCTATAAAATCTATGCAGATTAATTTAGCTCCAAAATCCACTATTCTGTTAAGAATAAATCGATACTAGAATGCATTCAGAAACATAATGGAGTCATAATATATCTTAATGCCAGCAGGGAAAAGAATGGCACAGGACAAGAGATCGTTTATGACCTCTTGTCCTGTGTTGCTCCCCTAATAGTTGGAAGTTGCAATATTTTCAATGGGCAGTACATATTAATACTATCTATAATTTAAATTGATAATATGGTTTATATCCTAAAACATAGCTTAACTGGTTGTTCTGATTTTTGTTGCATAACCACTATTATTTTGTTTTAGTTACATAAATTCAATTTAGTCGCGCTAACCCTGACGTTAATTTGGACTTAATCGATATCAGAATGCCCAATTAACGCTGAAATGCCGTATCACATTAATCTCCAAGCTCCTTCATTTTAA
>CAYZBC010000459.1:0-3560 GCA_964476535.1 uncultured Maribellus sp. | reverse complement strand
ATAATTTCAAACGATTTTTCAATAGGGCTGAATGGAGTTGGGACTTCACCATAAATATTCTGTTCGAAAAAATGAATGATTTCGGGTTTCCTGGTTTTCTCCCAATCGCCGATTGTTTTTATTTGTTTTCCATCAAATGACTTTAAAATGTCTGGCAGGGCGTACTCGGGTATTTTAGATTCATCGTAATTGGCATCAAGGAATTTGCCTTCGTAGGTTTGGGCATGAATCAAATTTATAGAATAGCAAAAAAGCAAAACAATTAATGGAAATTGAATCTTCATATTTTCTAAACTTTAGTTTTGTATTCGACTTAATGCATATTCAGCCATTTCGCTGCAATTTTTATTCTCTTTTAATTTCTCTAATGCAGGAACAGAAAGTTCAGTTCCATTCATTCCCAATTCGCGGCAGATTTGTTTTTTAGCTTCGTTAGTTGCACCCGATTCAATAATTTCAATCATTACTTTTTCGTATATCTTCAATGTTTCTGGTTTTTGGTCAGATTTTCGGATACGCAAAGACAAGGCTGAAATGTTTTCGCGGCTATCTCCCAATTTGTACTTTTTAATTTCGCGAACAAGGTCATCAAGCGACAAAGGTTGGTAGTCTTCCCATAAAATCCAGCTTGCAGCATTTGGAAATTCAGCAGGAATAGGAAGTGTAACTTCTCCGGTGGCAGCCCACTCTGCACCACGTTGAAACGTTGTTATAAAACCGGCACACTGGATTGCGACATGTGGTCCGCTTCCATTTACATGCCCCAAAACAGTATGGAAAATTCTTCCTTCTCCATATTTTATAGTAAACAGAGCAGGTTCATGTTTTCCGGTGCCATTTGTTTTTGGGTCGGAAAAACCGGTTGCTAAAATGTCCATGTTTTTACCAGGACCTCTTAAATTGGCGTAAAGTTCATCTTTTGCATGCATCCAGCTTGTTGGAAGTCCCTTCATTATTGGGTGTTCAAAATTGCGTGTTTCAATTAAAACAGCAGTTTGCTGACCGTGGTGGCCGCCACTTCCAATTGTATCGTTTCTAACCATTTCACCATTTTTCCAATAAATATAAGGACCGTCCTTTTCATTTCTCCCATTCCAACCTCCTAATCCAATAATTTCGTTAAATTCTTTCCAATTTGGAAAAGCATTGTCGGCAGAGTGAAAAACTACCACACCGCCACCATTTTTTACAAAATTCACAAAATTGGTTTTGGTCTCTTCCGGCCATTCATCTCCGTCGTAATCTAAAATTACAACATCGTAATTAGAGAATTGAGGTTTGAAAGAACTCATATCACTTTCCTGGGATGGACTGGTTGCCACCTCAACATTAAATTCTCCCGTTAGTTCCAGTATCTTTTCTAAAATGGGCGAAGACTGTTTGTCATCGTGCGACTTGTTCATTTGCCCATTCACAATAAGTGCTTTTATTCTGGCATTTTCAACATTAATATTCTCTTTTTTAGTTGAATTACAAGAAATAAATACTACCGAAAGTAGGATTGCAAATGCAATAGATTGGAATATATTTTTTTTCATTTTTTTGTTTATTTAAATAATAATTGAATGTTTTTAACCTTCGTATTCTAATTTTATGTCAGGCACCAGTGGTTAGGTACGTCATTCCGAACTTGTTTCGGAATCTTTTATGGTGCAGATAAAGAAATTAATTCTGCATGACGATTGCTTATTTCCGGCCTGACTCGCATTTAGAATCTATTTTAAATTTTCCATGGTTTCCGGTAAGGTCTTTTTAATAATCTGCTTGCCATGTCATCACCAATAATTTCCATTTTTTCAGGATCCCATTTTATTTTCCGTTCGGTCAACATGGCAATTTCTCCCAGCAAGGCAACACTAATTGCTCGCAATCCGGTGTGTGCCGGTACAATTGTCTCTTCTCTTGTTTTTGTACAATCGATAAAATTTTGATAGTGATTTCTGCTTCGATAAGGTTTGTAACCATTTTCGCCTATTTCAGCCGAAAGTAACTTTTCGTCGCTGGCAATTAATTTTCCACGGTCAACATTTATCCACCCCTCTGTTCCATAAAATGTTGCTCCTCCGCCATGTTTTAATTTACTGTTATTGGCAACTCTCATTTTTAGTCCGTTTGCGAAAGTGTTCATAAAATCGTACTCAATCGGAGTATTGTAAATTCCTTTTCGTGGATAATCTGCCTTCCCTTCAATTTCTACCGGCCCGGTATGTTCGAGGTCGGTTCCCCAAAGTGCAATGTCGATATGATGGCCGGCCCAATCTGTTAATTGACCACCCGAGTAATCCATAATCCATCTCCAGTTCCAATGGTAAACGCCTTGAAATGGTACTGTTGGCGCAGGTCCCAGCCAGAAATCCCAATCCAGTCCTTCCGGAATTGGAGCCGAGGCAGGAGCCATAGTATCTCTGTTTCCGGTTGGTAAGCCCACTTCAACATAATTTACATCTCCAATAATTCCATTTCGAACCAATTCTACTGCTCGGTAAAATTCACCCGACGAACGTTGCATACTTCCGGTTTGCCATATTATATTGTTTTTATCCACAGCTTTTACAATCTTAATTCCGTCGTCAATTGTGCGGCACAGTGGTTTCTCTGCATACACATCTAAACCTGCATTTGCAACTGCCGAATATATTATTCCGTGCCAGTGGTCGGGCAGTGCTATGGTGCAGGCATCCAGTTTTTCTTTTGCAAGAAATTCCCTGAAATCAACATGTGTTCTACAATCCTGGTTATTGTATTTTTCGTTTACAAGGCCAGCTGCTTTGTCTCGGTTAGTTTTATCCACATCGCAAACCGATACAACTTGTATTCCCGGAATTTTCATAAAATTCCGCATGTTGTACGATCCTTGCGATCCCACTCCTATGCATCCCATTACAATACGTTCGCTTGCTGCAACGTACCCATTTTTACCAATTGCCGATGCAGGAATAATGGTTGGAAGAATAACCAACCCGGCTCCTGTTGCAAGTGTGTTTTTTAGAAATGTTCTTCTGCTTGTTTTGTTTGTCATTTTTTGATATTTAGTTTATAGTTGTATCCTTTTTTGTAGTATCTTTTTTTATCTTAAATATTAACGTATTCGAAATTTTATAGTTTAATTTTTTTCGCTTGAATTATTAGGTTTCGTTTTTTATTGTTGAAATTTAAATTGAAAATAAAGCAATTTTTAGGTTAAGAATAAGAGTTATAAACATCGGGTTAAGTTTTATTTCTGCTAATCTAATAAATGGAAAGCATAATATTAAATCATTGGGTTAAAAATATGTTATTCAGGGTTGATAAATCTGCTTATAATATCTGTCATTTTCAAATGAATATTATAATCTATGAATAATTTTAAATATATTCGGCTACAAATAAAAACAGTTATAATTGTAGCAACTAAATCGAAATCTAATGAAATTAAATATCGCTTCTTTTTTGAAAATCATATTTATTACAATTTTGTTTATTGGTTGCCAACAACAAACAACCACCTGGCCTGAAACATCGCAGGAATCGAAACCCTGGACACGCTGGTGGTGGATGGGAAATGCTGTTGACAAAGAAAA
>CAYZBC010000458.1:0-3572 GCA_964476535.1 uncultured Maribellus sp. | reverse complement strand
CCGAATTTTCTTTAGAGCCCTGTATTTGCTGGTCTAAATAGGAATTTGGGACTAGCTGCAAATATTGACAAGATTCCTCAGATGGTCAGGGGGATTGTGTCAATACTGGCCAATGATCCCGCAACTCAACCGAGGATGCGTGACGCACTTGCCGAGGCGTTGATCTCCTCATCGTGCTGGGCTGATAGTAAGATTATTGTGGATCAGATGGAGAGCATTGGTTCGATTACCTCTTCAAATGCTGATAGCATAAGAGTGGCACTAAAAGAGAATTCTCAGGTCAGCAAGGCGTTTGGTATTTCGGGCAGACTGGAGGCTCTAATGGAACCATACCCGGAGAAAGTAACCGTGGCAGAGGATGATGACAATGTGCCATTCTGAGGCAGGATTTTGCAAAACAAAACCATCGACGCATATCGGTAAAACCGCGCCTTCGGCGCGATTCCCCGAATGGTCATGGTAGGCAGGCGTTGGATGAGATATGAAGAAACGAAACATAACAAAGGGAGGATTCTGTCATGAAACAATCATTATTCATTATATCTATCAGCATCGCACTCCTGTGCGGTTGTGCTTCGCTTAAGCATCCTTTAAAGAACGAATCATGCTGGACGAAACCCAGCAACGGTTTGTCTGCAAAACTCGTTGTTACACATGAGACCTCTTTTGGCACTAAAGTTCTTCACCCTAAAATATTGTTGCGTAATGATTCCAAGAACCCAATCAGTTTTCTAAAATGCATTTACAACGCAGGAACTTTCGACGTCAGAACATCGGAAGGGAAAAAGGTTCAGCCCCATTCTGCATCAAGAAGTGGACCACTAGGTGCTGAAGTGGCAGTAATCAAGCCTTTCGAAACTATTGAATTTGATGCATATGATTGCGGGTATGGTATATCTAAAAACGTCAATACATATGCCTTTCACACAGCTTCCTTTCAAACGAGACTGTTGCCCGGGAAATATACTATCGATTATTCGCTCGAAATGAACAAAGACTCTATAAAGAACATGTTAAAATTGTATGACTGGATTACAGAAAAGCCTGACGTGTTATGGCATGGTCAATTAGTGATAAGGAATACAGAACTTATTTTGAACTAGGATTCATAACAAGAGAATGAACCTTACAAAAGTTAGCTGCGCAAACCTTTGAAGGTTATTCAGGACGTTAGGTGAAAGGAAATAAATGATAAAGCACACTTTAGTATTCTTGTCATTAGCATTACTGTTAAGTTGCCCATGTTACGGCGAATCTGATCCCATAGTCATATCCATTGAAATTGTGGAATTGGACTGTACAGCTTTTCCTGACCGTTTTGATGAGTATTGTAAACTCATTAAGAGCAAGAATGAAGAAGACTCTCAAAAGGCGGAAAATATGTTAAACAAATTCGAAAAAGTGGTTCCAAAGAAAACAGTTTTGCAGCATTCGCAAAACACTCGAGTTGGAGACAAAGTTGATCAAACCACTCAATTCAATGGTTCCAAATTCATTTTAAAACTCTTGACCGAAGAAGGAAAGAAAGACCTAATCCATACAAAATTGGATTTTGCTATTTCTGAAGGAGAAAAGAAGCAAAGAGCTATAAACACCACGATAAGTGTTAAACTTGGTGAATCTGTTTCTCTTGGCGGCATGTCAAGCACCACGATAGTTGGGAAAAGTGATGGAACAGAAGAAGTAACCAAGTGCATTTTGATAATACGATTTAAGATTGAAAAGAATGGCTAACAAGACAATTGAACTTTTTTAAATTTCTTGCGAAAATTCAAAAAGTTAATTGCGACGTTATGCAAAATAGAGGATTATATTATGTTTAGTAAGTACCTTAAAAGTCTCTTTATGATTTTTATATTTTGTTCATTAAGCTTGTTGTCAAGGAATGCTTTTGCAGATCCAGCGCACATGGCTGATGCTATGGAGGTAAAAAGGGGTTAACTCCCTTTTAATTGGCATAGCTATGCAAACTGGAAAAGCCAAGCTAGTTTTTTAAATATGTTTTTTGACATTTTATATAATTATCTGCTATTCTTATTAAAATGAGAGTAACGGTTCAATGATATATGTTAGAAGAATAAAATAGGAGTAATAATGGCCAATTATGAAGTAGAGCTTGTTGCAAATGAAGGCATCTTTCAAGGACTTGCCAAACAAAATATGTTGTTTCATCAATGTATCGGAGAGTTACTTGATAACGCTATTGGTTCGTGTCCTAAAAAAGAAAAATTTCATATAGAAATATTTTTTGATAAACACGAAGGTGATGTTTTAGATGTTTACATAGCAGATAACAGCTCTGGCATGAGTCTTGATTTGTTAAAATCTGCTTTACAATTGGGTAGAACCCCTTGCGACTCTCAAGATAGACTGCATGAACATGGTTTCGGATTAAAAAATTCTCTTGCAACTTTAACTAAAGAAACTAAAGAATGGATTATTTGGACAAAAGAACGAGATTCAAATGATATTTATCAAGTGAAAGGTCCGTTTGGCCCTAAAATGAATATTTCAGATGGCGTCAATTTTCCTGTGAACGATTTTATACCAGCGGAAATTTCAACTTTAATCTTTTTTAAGGTTAAAATGAATTTTGTTCGAACACTACAAGGTCGAGGTGGGCCAACAAATGATCTTAATAAATTAAGAGAGTGGCTTTTAGAACATATTGGTGTTTTTTATCGAGGTTATTTAGAACAAGATGATAGTACTGGAGAAACTTCTGGTTCTATTTTTGTTTCTATTGGAAAAGATAGAAAAAGAGTTTTACCAATTCAAGTACCCTATGCTAACGTTGAAACACAATATTTAACAGTTGAGTTGGGCGGAGTTACATATCAAATTAAAGTACAAACAGGAGCCCTAGACATCGTAAAAAGAGATAAATTAGTGAAGGGAAATAAAGCAAAATATTATTATCAAGGCAATATTCAAAGCCAAGGTATTGATATTAGGTTGGGCAAAAGGACTATTGCAACAAAACAATTTGAGTCAATTTGGAAATCTGAAGATGGCAAAAAGACATTAACTAGACACAATAATTATAATGATTTTGTGGGTGAAATTGTAATACCAGATTTACCAAGAGGAATTTTGACAACAGTAAATAATAAAACAGATTTTAACTTGGATGACTTTGAGTGGGATAAAATATTTTCAGAAGTAAACAATAAAATTCGTCCTAAAAAAAACATACGTGAAAAAACGGAAAAAGGCTTACAGGACAAATGGATGAAAATGTTAAAGGCTACAAATCCAAGCGAAACAATAACTGACGAAAGAAGTGTTTGGGCCACAGGCGTTAGAATAGATGTTTATAGAAAAACCAACACGAATGATGTGATCATTTACGAATTAAAGGTTGGAGTTGCACAACCAATACATTTGTATCAGTTACTTATGTATTGGGATGGCTTAGAATTAAATAACGAGCCAATAAAAGAGGGTATTCTAATTGTTGAAGATTACCAAACAGATATTGAAGAAATGGTTAAACTTATTAACACTAAGCTTAAAACATCATTAGGCAAAACGTACAATATTAAATTAGAAAGACAAAAAGATAAAGGATT
>CAYZBC010000457.1:0-3572 GCA_964476535.1 uncultured Maribellus sp. | reverse complement strand
AATAAAAGAAAAATCACTTTGCTGTTCAAAAAGCTTAAATATTTCCTCTATTCTAGCATTCTTTACTTTTATCGTAAGTGTTGTACTTTGGGAATACACACTTGCATTTGTTTGAATTACAAATAAAAACAAAAATAAACTGAGTAATTTCATACGCAATAATAGTCCATTGTATTGCCTTTTAGGCAATGCATTCCATTTTTTTTTCATAAATTTGTTGTGAGTTTTTAATTTCGACATTAAACACTTTAAAGCGATGGGTATTGGTAGTACCTGTCGCTTTTTTTTAATAAATAATCACATTTCTTTCTTTTACTTTAAATTTTACTTCATTGGTATTTTCTATTATGGTTAATATATCTTCGAATTTATCTGTTCGTTTTAGTTTTCCGTTAAAGTGTACCTGGCGGGCATCCTCGTTTTCAAAATTAAAGGTAAAGTCATACCATCTGGAAAGAATTAATATCATTTCTTCCAAAGTTGCATCATCGAACAGGTAATTTCCCTCTCTCCATGCAATTGCCTTTCTGATATCTACCTGAGAAACTAAATATGATTTGTCTGCTTTGTTAACCTCACACTGAAATCCGGGTTTTAATAACACATCTTCCTGTCCCCCGCCCAAATTAATTTTTACAGAACCTTCAACCAATGTGGTTGAGGTTTTACTTTCATCAGCATAAGCATTCACGTTAAAGGTGGTACCCAACACCTCAATCACTTGCCCGGCTACCTCAACTTTAAACGGTTTTTCAGGATTGTGTTCCACTTCAAAACAAGCTTCACCAATTAATTCAACTTTTCGTTCTGTATCTCCAAATTGCAGCGGATAGGTAAGGGTAGTTTCAGAGTTCATCCACACTTTTGTACCATCAGAAAGCCTTAGAAAGAATTCTCCTCCCCTTGGAATATTGATTGTATTATAGCGAGTTTGTAATCGCTCTAAATGTGATATATCAGATGAAGGCTCAGTTTTGTACTCTAATTTATTTCCGGAATTCAAAATAACTGCCCCTTTTTCATTCAATTCCCGTGGATTCTCCTTATCCAGATAATGCCTCGAACCATCGGATAAAACTATAGTAGCTTTCGCCTTCCCAGGTTCTATTTTAACTATACTTTCAGATGTAATATTATTTTTATTTATCAGTTGCAGAAAAAATACAACCGACACGATACCAATAAAAATAGCAGCAACCTTGAAGGTTTTTTTTATTACCGGGCTAACAAAAACAAAAAAAGCAACCTTTCGTTTAGCCTTTGTTACATTAATGTCTTCTGTTTTAATTTTATGCCCCTTTTTAAAATAGGAATAAGCTTTTTCAGCATAGTCTTTTCTTTCCGGTTTATCACCAATCCAATCCTGCAACTCATCTGTTTCCTTCTCCGTTAACTTGGAATTAACCTTTTTCCAAATAATACTTATGTCGAAAAAATTCTTCATGTACTCTACAAATAATAACAATAATATATTTATAAGACACGGGATTTTTAAAAGGTTGACAAAAAAAATAATAATTATAAAATAAACCTCTGTGGACTGCAAGTGCCATAGGTTTTAAGATTTCGAATAAAATCCGACAAAATAACTTGTTTGTTTGAAGTTGGAAGACCGAAGTCAGGAGTTCATCACGATTTCTGCTTAAACAAACTTCCGGCTTCGGTCCCTTAGTAAATGAAATTTACAAAAACTAAAGTAGGTGCAATAGAATTGCAGGGTTTTAACCAAAAATTATAAAATAAAATTGATGTTTGTGGATATAAGAAGTTTATCACGAAGTGTTGTTCTTGCCCTGTGCAACTGTGTTTTAACAGTTCCATCAGTAACATTTAGCTCTTTTGCAATTTCTTTCAATTGCTTTCCTTCAAAATACTTTAGACGAAAAATTTTTGCCATTTGTTTGGGTAAGGCTTCCACAGCATTATTTATTAAATCAAAAATATCTGAATCGAAAATTACATCTTTGTTGTCTGAATTTACCAGAGATTCAATATACAAAAGCTCGTGTTTGTCCTGCACATGTAAATTACGGATACGATTTAAACACAAATTTTTGATTGAAGTATAGAAATATGATTTCAGGGAAGAGTTTATATTTATGTTTTCAGAACCAGTCCAAAGGGAAATAAAAAAAGACTGAACAACATCCTCACACGCCTGTAGATCGTGTAAATAACTTTCAGAAAATTTAACTAAAATAGGATAATATTGTTCAAATAAAAGTTCAAAAACATCTCTGTTTTTTTTCCTTATCTCATTTAACAATATTTTTTCTTCTATATTCATATATTTATAATTGATTATTTTTAAAGATAAAACATGTAACTCCCCTAATAATCATTCTCTTGTTAGTAAAATTTTTTATCATGGTCGTTTCATTTACAATAATTCAAAAGATTCATAACACGATTTTTACTTCTTTCCTCGCAAATCTTTATAAAAACCCTCTGAACTATCCTTTCGAAATCTTCGTGTAATACATACTTTTTTGTAATTTTAAACATAAATCAAAAAATCGCAGCATAGCTTAACTTATCGTCCAGCTTTTTGTTGCATATCCACTGCTTCCTGTTTTTTGTTTAGCAATACGATTAGCTCGTTAGTTAGTTAGTTAGTTAGTTAGTACATCCATAATTGGATGTAAAGCTATTAATTAATTTGAAAAACAGTAGGACAAGATTAAGAAAGGTCTAATTCATAATGGGATCAAATCTTGTGATTCTTGTATGCTTAGTTCCCTATTTTGGACTTTACTTATTATGATCAAGTTTCTTTGCCCCCAATAAAATTTATTACTATTAATTCAAATTTAAACAAGTAAAGTAAGATATCATGACAAAGGTACTTCACTGAGACCACGAAATTACGATTTCCATAAAACACTGAACTTAAGCACGTAATAAACTCCAGGATATTTTTGTTCTGGGCACTATTAGCAGCTTCTAAAAAACGCAATCAACTTAAAACAGATGATTGCGTTTTTTTATTTTAAAATATTTCTTCAATTGTGCTAAAACTTGAAAAGCAAGATCTCTAAGTTGGAAGCAACAATCACCAAAAGGAAAGAAAAAGAATCAAACCTTGTATCTTATATTCTAACAATCTATTGTATTTTTGAAGTCAAATAAAACAAACAAAAATGAGCGACGATAAAAAAATAATATTTTCGATGTACAAGGTGAGTAAAATTTACCCACCAAGCAAAACAGTTATTAAAGACATTTCACTTTCGTTTTTTCTTGGTGCCAAAATTGGAATCATCTGATTGAACGGTTCCGGCAAATCCACTCTTATACGTATTATTGCAGGACAAGACACATCGTACAATGGCGAATTAGTTTTTGCACCCGGTTATTCTGTTGGATTACTCGACCAGGAGCCACAATTGGACGACTCGAAAACGGTAAAAGAAATTGTTCAGGAAGGAGCAAAAGAAACCGTTTAGGTTTTGGCCGCTTACGAAGATATTAACTTAAAATTTGGTTTGCCCGAGGTTTACGAAAACCCCGATGAAATGGCCAAATTAATTCACCCATCAAGTGAATTGGAGACGGAAAGATGGCTGGAAGAA
>CAYZBC010000456.1:0-3609 GCA_964476535.1 uncultured Maribellus sp. | reverse complement strand
GAATTTTTAAATAAATTTGAGGATAATGTCGCACTTGCATCTTGAATTTTCGGATACGTTACAGTACGACGAAAATTGTACTACTTGAATTATATGCTATGGACAAATAAAATACGATTCAACCTTTTATAAGAAAGGCGGTAAATATTCGGAAACCCAAAGGGAATGTCTCCCTTAAATGTAACAAAATTATAAAAAAAGATGCAATTTTATTTGAGATTCAAGACAGTATCTGATGGATTCAGCATCTCCTTGCTTATTACCAATAAATTCCGATATACATCGAAATAACGTTCTGAAAAAGGTGACTAGCAAACTATCAAAAGTATGTAAAAAAACTTTTACAGGCTCATGGCAGCTATTAATTTGTTGTTCTCACTTAGAGATGTTAACTCACAGGAGAATTCGTTTTTGGATTTAGTATCGTTACAACCGGAAAACCCGGTAAGAACAGTTCCTGTTACTACGATTGCTGACAATTTGGTAAATTTCCTCCTTGTAAAAGATTAAATTAAATGTTTTATTTGAATTGAATTTTACCAAACCTGGAAGGGCGGTGAAATCTTCCAAAAGTAGGTGACCAGGCATAAGATCCGGGACCAGCAATATCCTGATCGATTCGATAAAAATTTATTGCATATTCATTTTTGCTAATTAAACCAATTTCCTTCAAAGGAATAGCCATTTCAACAGTCCATGAATTATCTGTATCTTGATTATTATTTACGGTTCCATCAACAGAAACTGCCGATTTTAAACCAATAATATTGTACTTAGGAGTTTCAATTAAATCAATATTCAAGGTGTCAGTAATATAACTGTCGAACTGAATATTGGTTGGAGAAATCTCAATTTCAATATAAGTTGACAGTCCATCATCGGTATCAATAAATACCTCAGCAACGTCATCATTCCAAAGATGTTCATCCCTTTTGGTAAATGATGTAAAAATATCCCGGTCATAATTGATAAATGCCACATACAAATAGTCGGAATCATAACAGGTTTTAACCTTACATTTATATTCATCCTGTTCAACGACTTTGCCTGTTTTATTATTAAGAAGTGAAATTGTTTCAGCCTTAGCCCAGGCATTTTCATCGAGAATCCCATCTATTAAAATCTGAGTTGTACTTTTTTTGCAAACGATTTTGAGTTCACCAGATTGGCAACCATTCAGGGTCACGACAATAATTATACTTATTAGTTTCATACTTAGTTATTTAATTCAAACCTTTAATTAATAATATCTTAATAAATCATTTTTATTTAAGTCACTCGGTCTCTTATTATTGAAGAAACCAATATATATATAAATTCCTATTTCAATATTGTATTGATGATGAAATTAACATAAAAATTCATAATAATTTTCCGTATTTGCATCTAGATTACCTCCATCGTTTTACTAGAATCTTCAATAAGTAATAACAATTCTTTTAATTCATTCTCGGTAAATGGACGGTATTCCCCCACCTTCAATTTTCCCAGAGAGATATTCATTATTCTGATTCTTTTTAGTGTTTTTACCTCGTAATCGAGGTAATTGCACATCCGACGAATTTGCCGGTTTAATCCTTGGGTTAGAATAATGCTAAATGTAAAATCGTCTAATTTGCGGACTCTGCACTTTTTTGTGATTGTATTGAGTATCGGAACACCGCCAGTCATTTTTTTTATGAATTGAGATGTTATTCTTTTATTTACCGAAACAATGTATTCCTTTTCATGGTTGTTTCCTGCCCGCAGAATTTTATTTACAATATCGCCATCGTTAGTTAAAAAGATAAGTCCCTCACTTGGTTTGTCCAAACGCCCCACCGGAAAAATACGTTCAGGATAATTTATAAAACTTATGATATTTCCTTTAATCTCTACTTCAGTGGTACATGTTATTCCAACAGGTTTATTAAAAGCTAAATATATGTTTTCGGTTTTTTTGGTGATAATGGTTCCTTCAACACTTATCTCGTCTTTTATGGTTACTTTAACTCCTAGTTCAGCAACCGTTCCATTAACTTTCACTTTCCCTCCTGATATTAGAGCATCAGCTTCCCGTCGGGAACAGTAGCCTGTTTCGGAGATGGCTTTATTTAGTCGTTTGTATTGCATTGTTAAATTCTAACGAGTAGTTTTTTCGAATTGTTATTAATAACTGAATCTGAAATTTTAATCTGTGTCAAATTAATTAATAAATTTATTGATTTTAATAATTCGTTCGTGTTTATTTATGCGTTTTAAAATATAATCATCACACCCTGCTTCTAAAATACTTTCCCCTGTCACCAACACCTGCATGAGCTATTTGAGCAGCGACTGGAAGTTTGGCTCTAATAAATTTTATTTCTTTGGTACATCAAATCCATTAATAATTAGCATATTAATATCCATTTATGCCAGATCTATATTGATATTTTCTTTACATATTGCACTCGATTCGGCACCGGTCATTTTCCTTTTTTTCATTTCAACAAGTTTATCGAAAATTATCATTTAAACTGCTGTACAATTTCTTAGGTATATTATATAGTTTTATTGTTATGCACGCTATTCTTAATTATCCTTGATTTAAATTCTATTCCTGTTTTGATTTTGTTGATTGAAGTCACATGTTCTAAATAAGGAATAGTAAAATAGAAAGTACTTCCTTTCCCTAAGGTCGATTCCATCCAGATATTTCCTCCTAATGCGACAACAAGTTTTTTAGAAATTGATAAGCCAATACCAATTCCGTCATATTCTCTTGCAAATGAATTTTCGGCCTGTATGAAATTATCAAAAATAGATTCTTTATTATCTTTGGAGATACCAATTCCGGTATCTTCAACAAAGAATTTAAGATGAGGATTACCATTGTCCGCCTCAAAAAAATAGCCATAATTGACATGTCCTTCATGAGTAAACTTAAGTGCATTTCTCAATAGGTTAATTAAAACTTGCTTAAACCTTGCAGGGTCAGTATTGAGGGTGATATCTTTACTTTTCGGTGGAAATACCAGATTTAATTCAATATTATTTTTGTTTGCTTTTTGTTGATCGATGGTAACAATAGCATGAATAGCAGTTAGAAGAGTTTGCAATTCAACTTTCTCTTTAACTATTTTAATTTGGTTTGAATTAATTAAGGAAAGATCAAATAGATTTTCGATGACATTATTTAAATGGTTTCCGTTTGTGTTAATTATTTTTGCATAATTTATTATTTCATCAACTTCCAGATCTTTGTCAATAAGGCCTGAAAAGCCGATAATCGCATTCAGTGGAGTACGTAATTCGTGAGTCATCGTTGCAAGAAATGCCGATTTCAACTCATCCGATTTTTTTGCTTGCCTGTACTTTTCTATATATAATAATTTCGCCTGATAACTGAATATGAAAATTACAATTAAAGCAACCAATATTCCTAAATATACGTCATTAATCCTGGTAATTTCGGAAGGATATTTGAGAAATATTTCACTATAATTATAATTTAAATAAAAAAGTACAACAATATTTAGTATGATAAAAGGAATTATATAAAATACAATTTTAGAAGACCAGATAAAAACAACAAAAACGACAAACAGGAGAAAATAGGTTAAAATTGGTCCCGATGAAGTATAATTA
>CAYZBC010000455.1:0-3613 GCA_964476535.1 uncultured Maribellus sp. | reverse complement strand
GTCGGCAAGTAGCCGTTCTTCGTAAAATATTATTGGATTTTCAGGAATAACAAGATGCATTGTGGCCAATGAAATATTTGCATGTTGGATGTCAAACGATGCAGCTATTCCACTTAATTCGTTAGGAACTTCCAGAGGAATTCTATTTAATACCAAATCTTCATGACTCAATCTTCCCTGAGTCGATTCGCGTACACTTTTCTTAGGTTTTGGCTGGGGTTTTACTTTTTTATCTTTAGCTTTTGGTGTAATTTTGGTATCGTTTTTCTTGGGCTCGGCGGGCGGTTTTTTTACTTCAGGATTTACTTCTTTTTTATTTGTTTTGTTTTCAACCAAAGTAATTTTATTTTCAGGAATAATTTCGGTTGTGGGTTTATCGAATAAGGTAAAAAAAGCGAATGCCAAAACTAAAATTGCGGCTACCCGGCCCGACCATAACAAAACTGTTTTACCCAAAGAATAATGATAAAGTTTTTTCTTTTTGTTGAATACAATGGTTTTATCGGGATGAAGTTTGGTTTTGCCAAACAAAAAAATATCTTTCTCTTTTTCAGGATGTTCAGTTATATATTTTTCAAATTCCGTTTTTTCAGTTGTTGTAATATCGTTTTCCAAACTTGCAATTGCCGTTTTATTAAACTCTTTCTCCGAGTCTAATTTTTGTTTGTGAAGAGTGTCTTTTTTATTGAATGAGATATTTTCCGGTTCGATTGAAATCGATTCGAACATTGAAAGTTCTTCTTTTAAATCGGGATTATTTTGCAGAAACTCAATAAAATCATTAACCAGAAGTTCATCTAAATTGCCTTCCAGATAATCGATAAAATATGCTTCGTAATTGTCTCTGTTAATTTTCATCATTTCAATTCTTTATGCCCGTCTTTATTGATATTTTTTTCATGCTTCCCTTCTCCATTGGTGTCGCGTGAGGCCTACTTAAACCACAACCTCCATACTACCAATGTATTTTTTCAAAAATACCCTGGCCCGATAAATATAAACCTTTACTTGCGATTCGTTTAAGTTTGCCATTTCACCAATTTCTTTATACGAATATCCTTCGTAATCGCGCAGTAACACAACCATACGTTGTAATTCCGGTAATTGGTTCACTGCTTCATCTAAAATCTCTTTTAAATCAGAATAATTGTTTTCATGGCCTTGTTCTTTCAAGTTTAATTCTTCTGAAAAAGAAGAGCGTTTTTCTTTTCGAATCCGGTCAATCATGGTGTGGTAAGCCGTTGTAAAAAGGTACGATTTTACCTTTTCAAAGTTTACGTTCTCCACGTTTTTCCAAAGCTTTTCGTAGCTGTCTTGTACGATGTCTTCGGCTTTGTGCACGTCTTTAATATTTTTCAGTATATACCGGTAAATTCGGTCTGAAAAGTTGTTAACCGCTTGATTGTATTCGTTTATTGTCATCCTGCTTTTGAACACTGTTCACAAGATAAGACGAACAAGTGTGTAGTATGTTACAAGTGCGCACAAAAAAAAGCTCCGGAAAATCCGAAGCTTACAATAATATGTTTTGATTTTTTATTCTAAAACTTCAACCCAACCATAATTATCTGGTTCGTCGCCGTATTGAATGGCACGAAGTTTATTGTAGAGTTTGGATGACCACTCGCCGGGTTCATCTCCATATTTAAACCATTTGTCGTTGTCGGAATCGTAAACGCCTTTTATGGGTGAAATTACTGCAGCAGTTCCACAAGCGCCAACTTCATCAAATTCTGCCAACTCTTCGTAAGGAACTTTACGGCGCTCAACTTTCAACCCCATTTCTTCAGCCAAAATCATCAAACTTTTATTAGTAATCGATGGTAATATTGAATCGGATTTAGGAGTGATATAAGTGTCGTTTTTAATTCCAAAGAAATTAGCCGGTCCACATTCGTCGATGTATTTTTTCTCTTTACTGTCGAGATAAAGCACGGCAGAAAAACCACTTGCTTTTGCTTTTTTGCCTTCGTACATACTGGCAGCATAGTTTCCACCAACTTTGTATTTCCCGGTTCCTTGTGGTGCGGCACGGTCGAATTCGCGCATGATAACCAAGTCGGTGGGTTTAAAACCTTCAGGGAAATAAGGTCCAACAGGCATAACAAAAACGATGAAAAGATATTCATTGGCCGGACTAACTCCAATTTGAGCACCAGTTCCAATTAATAAAGGACGAATATATAATGCTGCTCCCGATTCGTAGGGAGGGACAAACCGTTCATTCATTTTTACAGCTTTGCGTACAGCTTCCATAAATTTATTGACAGGAAGTTTGGCCATTAAAATGCCATCGGCAGAATCCTGCATTCGTTTGGCATTTTCGTCCATTCGGAAAACACGGATTTTACCGTCTTTCCCTTTAAAAGCTTTTAATCCCTCAAACGCTTCTTGTCCGTAATGAAGCGAAGTGGCAGCCATATGAATGTTGATTTGGTTTGAAGAGCTGGTTTCTAGTTCTCCCCATTCTCCATTTCGGTAGTAACAACGTACATTATAGTCTGCATCTAGGTATCCAAATCCCAGTTTTTTCCAGTCGATATTTTTCATTTCGTATTTATTTTGTTTTGAATTCAATGGCATTTTTGAATTCGAAGGCAAATTAAGAAATTTTTGTGGATTCGTAGGAAGAGAAAAGTCACGTAAATAATAAAAAGACAAATGTTTTACAACTGCCTAATATTGGAAAGCCCTTTCTGACTCCTCGAAAGGGTAGGGAATAAGAAACTAAAAATCGTTATTTTAAAAATAAACTTGGATGATTAAAAATGCATCAATTTAATTGTCTATGGAAAATTCAATTAGTAAATTCTAAAGAATAGAATTTTTTGTCTCTCCCTTTTGGGGAGACTAAGAGGGGCTTTTTATCTGCAAAAAGTAACCATTGTGTTTTCTGATATTCAAAACCCGATCGTCGTTAAAGATTAAATATTGTCCTTTTATGCCGTCAAGAATGCCTTCAATTGTTGGCAATTTATCAAAACCAATACTTTTTACTTTTTGTGGAAATTGCTTGACCGGATATTCAATTGTTGTAGTTTCATTGTCAGATTCGATGTATTTTCGAAGTTCAGTTGGCAGAAGTTGAATTACCTTTTGTTTTTCTTCCTGAAGGTTTATATTTTGTGCAATTTTATTTTTTAACATCGCCCGCCAGTTGGTTTTATCAGTAAAATGGTTTTTCAGGAAAACTTCAATTACTCCTGCAATGTGGCGGTTTGGCGTGGTTGCCAGTTTTATGGCATAACTCGCTCCCTGGTCAATCCAGCGGGTTGGGATTTGGTGGTTGCGTGTAACACCCACTTTTACCTCGCTCGAAACTGCAAGGTAAACAATATGGTCGATGAGGTCGTGTTTCGTAGCCCATTCCAGGTCGCGGGCAATTCCCAGATGCGATTTTGAAAGTTCTGGTCTGATAACCGACTCGCTTGCTTCGGGAGCTGTTTGAAGGCAGTTGAAGCAAAATCCTTGATGGAAGGAAGTTTTGGTTCGTTTTCCACATTTAATGCAATTAATTTGCCCAGAGAAAATCATGGAGATTTCTTTGCCAATTAACGAATTCATTTCAATTTCAGTTTCGCCAATTGGCAAAAAGTATTTTACCGGACTTGCC
>CAYZBC010000454.1:0-3624 GCA_964476535.1 uncultured Maribellus sp. | reverse complement strand
AATTTTTAAATAAATTTGAGGATAATGTCGCACTTGCATCTTGAATTTTCGAAGGTCTGGGTGTCACCAATTTTTAATATAAAGCGAATTTATTTTATTTACTTTGTACTCGCAAAATTTAGCGGGTTATGTTTGTTTTTGAAACTATAAAGGAGTTACAAAATAAGTTAAGCACTTTAAGAAAATCTGGAACAATTGGGTTTGTTCCTACCATGGGAGCATTGCACCAAGGGCATCTCTCTTTGGTTAAAAGGGCTTTATCTGAAAACAATGCTGTTGTTGTAAGTATTTTTGTAAATCCAACTCAGTTTAATAATCCAAGTGATTTGGAGAAATATCCACGAAATTTAGATACCGATTTACGATTATTAGAAGCTGTGGGAAGCCAGATAGTTTTTGCACCAAATGCAAAAGAAGTTTATCCGGAACCTGACAGGCGAAAATTTAATTTTGGTGAACTGGAAACGGTAATGGAAGGAAAACATCGCCCCGGACATTTTAATGGAGTTGCGCAGGTTGTAAGCAAATTATTCAAAATAGTTCAGCCTGATAAAGCTTATTTTGGATTGAAGGATTTTCAACAATTGGCCATTATAAAAAGTATGGTTCAACAATTGAAAATTCCGGTTAAGATTATTCCATGTGCAATTGTGCGGGAAGAAGATGGATTGGCAATGAGTTCGAGAAACGAACGACTCACATTCGAGCAACGCCAAAATGCTTCAGTTCTATTTGCTACTCTTTCAACCGCAAATGAACAAAAAAAAGACAAATCCGTACAAGAACTTACGAATTGGGTGATTAATACAATCAACAAAAACCCATTTTTAAATGTTGAATATTTTGAAATTGTTGACAGCGAGCAACTTCAATCCATAAATAATTGGAACGATACAAAAACAAAAATTGGTTGTGTTGCCGCGTTTTGTGGGAATGTAAGATTAATTGATAACATTGTTTTTAACTGAAATAGCAAGTTATGCAAATTGAAGTTTGTAAATCGAAAATACACAAGGTAACCGTTACCGAAGCTAATCTACAATATATAGGTAGCATTACCATCGATGAAGATTTAATGGATGCCGCAAACTTAATCGAAAACGAAAAAGTGCAAGTGGTAAACATTAATAATGGCGAACGTTTGGAAACATACGTAATTAAAGGTGTACGCGGAAACGGTACAATTTGCCTCAACGGACCGGCAGCGCGAAAAGTGGCAGTGGGCGATGTAGTAATTATTATTTCCTACGCTTTAATGGATTTCGAAGAAGCCAAATCGTTTAAACCTAGCATTATTTTCCCTGATATTGAAACGAATACAATAATCTAAAATAAGCTTCATTTTTTGTTTTTTTGCATCGGTGAAATTAACTGTAAGGAAACAATAAAATTGATTCCGCTTCTCACACTTTTAAATTCAACAAAATTAATCTCTCCTTTACTTAAATTATTCCGCATAAAAACACCTAATTTTGTTTATTCTCTTTACTTTTGGGAAAATTTTTTAATGAACTTGTTTTTAGCAAGTTTCTCCAATAACTAATGTACAATTATGATTCAAAACGTAAGATCAAAAATATATCCCACCTTTAAATCTTTTAATTCAGTTCTGCAATCGTGGAAAGACAACAACGAAACCATTGTTTTTACAAATGGTTGTTTCGACATTATTCATCACGGTCATGTAGATTCATTAATAAAATCTGCCGAATTAGGCACAAAACTTATTGTTGGATTAAATGCTGACTCGTCGGTTACATTAATAAAAGGTGAAAAACGTCCAATTTTTAGTGAAGAAGCCAGGGCAATTATTTTGGCTGCCTTCTCTTTTGTTGATGCTGTAATTATATTTAAACACGAAACACCGGCAAAACTTATTGCAAAAATTCTTCCCGATGTTTTAGCAAAAGGCGAAGAATATGAAATTCACGAAATTGCAGGTCACAAAATTGTACTTCAAAATGGAGGTACAGTAAAAACGCTAAAATTGGTTTCCGATATTTCAACCAGCGATGTAATTAGCAGAATAAAAGCGCTTGATTAATGGCTCAAACAAAATCTATTTTCATCTGTCAAAACTGTGGCACACAATCACCAAAATGGCTTGGAAAGTGCACAGCCTGCGGCGAATGGAATACTCTTATTGAAGAAGTTGTTAATAAAAAACAAACCACGAGCAAATTATCAGTTCAAATTTCAAACAACCAACCCTTAACTCTGGATAACATTAAATCAGTTAAAAACAACCGATTTTCGGTTGGCATTACAGAATTCAATCGTGTATTAGGAGGAGGAATTGTTCCCGGTTCACTAATTCTGTTAGGTGGCGATCCAGGTATTGGAAAATCGACACTCGCACTTCAACTGGCGCTGGGATTAACCAGTAAAAAAATATTATATACATCGGGAGAAGAAAGTTTACAGCAAATAAAACTACGAGCCGAAAGATTAAATGACAACAACAATAATTGTCTTTTTCTGGATGAAACCTCCCTTGAAAATTTAATTGCACACACCGACCAGCAACAACCCGATCTGTTAATTATAGACTCTATACAAACTCTTTCTACCGAAACCATTGAATCTTCGCCCGGTTCGGTTTCGCAAGTACGTGAGTGTACCGCAGCCATTCTGAAATTTGCCAAGAAAAAAAACATTGCAGTTCTATTAATTGGGCACATTACCAAAGAAGGAAGCCTGGCTGGCCCCAAAGTGCTGGAACACATGGTTGATACCGTTTTACAATTTGAAGGCGACACCAATTTCATGTACCGCATTTTACGTTCCAGTAAAAACCGATTCGGCTCAACCAACGAATTAGGAATATTTGAAATGCGCAGCAACGGATTACGCGAAATAACTAATCCATCGGAACAGCTCATTTCGAAGGTAAACAACGATGTTAGTGGCACTGCTATTGCGGCAACGGTGGAAGGTGCCCGTCCTATTTTAATTGAAATTCAGGCATTGGTAAGTTCGGCAGCATACGGGACTCCACAACGCTCTTCAACTGGTTTCGACTTGCGCCGTTTGAATATGCTTTTGGCGGTACTGGAAAAACGGGCCGGCTTTAAACTTATTACCAAAGATGTTTTTCTAAACATTGCCGGTGGCATAAAAATAAGCGACCCGGCAACCGATCTGGCAGTTATCTGCTCCATACTTTCTTCGAATCTCGACATTGCAATTAACCATAAAAACTGTTTTGCTGGCGAAGTGGGATTAACCGGCGAAATTCGTGCGGTGAGTCGCATCGAACAACGAATTTCTGAAGCTGAAAAATTAGGATTTACTAAAATCTTCATTCCTCAACTAAACAAGGGATTCGAAACTTCAAAACTAAAAATTGAAGTAGTAAAAGCAAGCAGGGTAGAGGAAGTATTTAGAAATATATTTAAGTAGTTCGATCCCTCCCTTTCACAAAAGAAAAGAAGAAAAGCAAACAATTAATTTTGAACGTTACATTTTTTAACCACTTTTTTTGATTAGTGGCCGAACTATTTATAATTTGGCGCACAAATAAACAATGAAACGACCATACAACTTAATTACACAAACAAGAAGTATTAAACATGGGAGTTAAATCTAATACCATTGAATACTTTTATTTTTAATTAGATGAAA